>NZ_CAKPTN010000177.1 GCF_934190855.1 uncultured Veillonella sp.
ATTTCCTTGGTATTCTCCTGTAAATACTGGTTCTGAGCTATTACTATAAACTCTATAAATTTTACCTGTAGATGCTTCTGCCCATTCATCTATAACTCTTGGTGTTTCTTCAACTACTGCAGGATTATTTACACTAGGATTATCCCATGAAGAACTTGTATTAGTTAGGAAATGTGCTGACCCAACATGCACTTTTCCCAAAGGCTGATCAATATTAACATATGAACCATCTGGATAGACAAATACTTCTTGGCCTTCAGATTGATAACCTTTTACTGGATTTTGTTTAACGACAGGTGTAACTGTTCCTTTACGAATTACTGATGGAGATATCAATATATCACCTGTTCTAGTCCTTTTATAGGTATCACCATAAACATCAATGATGTAATAATAGTCATCCTCACTAAGTTCTTTATTTTTTAACATTACACCATATGCATTATTTTTTGTTGCATTTTGTGATTCAGTTGCACCAGTAATTGGAGATTTACCAAGCCCATGATTTACTAGAGCACCTAAACTTGCACTTAACCATTGTGCTACAGCAGGATTAGATTTAGCAATTTTTTGAATTTCACCAATCAACACTTCATTTGTTGCACCAGCATAGAAACCACTACCAGTAGGATTTCCAGCTATACGTGCAGATGTTTCAGCAACTACTGCATGCGCTAACGCTTTTGCAGCTTTTCCTTCTTTTGTTTTAGGCTCCCAATAATGAAGTTGCTCAAATGCATCTTTAGCAAATAATCGTGCGAGTTCTTGTCGTTCTTCAACCTTTTTCTTATCAAAAATAGTATCAAGTTTATTTAGGCTATTTTTAGTATCTTTGGAAATCTTATTAATATCAATATTAGATGATTCTGTTGTTATTGTACCATTAGCAATAACTGATTTAGTAGTACTTTCAGCTGATTTTTCTGAATCTGGCAATAATTTTGGTAATAAACCTAAAGAATTATATATAGCATCTTTACCTGCTTGACTTAGATTTTTAAATCCAGATACAGATGTATAACTTAAACCTGTATTACTAGATTTATATTCAGCTTTATTTTTAATATCTTCAACTGTTAAGGAATTTGTTGATAATTTATTCTTATCTGCTTTTGCCTTACTATCAATAACAGCACCTTCTAATGTAGTATTTCCTTTAGTTGTGATATCAAAGCCTTCAGCACCAGAATATAATCCAGCTTGCTCAGTAACACTAGTATAATCACTAGTCATTTTACCTTTTGAATACTCTGCAGATACCCCACCTAATTGTGTACCATTTGTAGAAATGCTAAATCCAACATTTTTCTTTTCACCTCTATAGGTTTCACTATCTTGCAAGCTTTTAATAGTTAAATTACCACCTATTTGAGATTGAATAGAGTCACCATATACTTTTGATCCCACAATATTAGTATCAGCACCAGAATTTGTAATTATCTTATTGCCTTGAACAACCGTTCCCGAATGAGTTGTTTTAACTGTGGTACCATTTTCTTTTGCTTTATTATAATTAGCATCAATACCTAATAAGCCACCACCATTAACACTTAAGTTAGCCCCTATTGACCAGCCTTTACTATCATATTTATCAGTTATAGTAGTTGTATTTGTTCCGGCTTGTAGGGAGAGATTTCTACTTGCATCCAATTCAACTGATTCTCCTCGAATGGTTTCACCAATAGCCAGTATATCTCCTGAATCAGTCGTAGTTGGTTTTGTAACTAATTTAATTCCATTATCAGATACTATATGTCCTCCTGCATATTTACTACTATCTAATCTTGATTCACTTCTACTTTTACTAGAGCCAACACTTACATGAATATTAGCTAATCCATCTTTTTTTGCTCGTTTATTTTCTTTATACTGCTTTTGATCCCTATTAATGTCATTTAGGTCGTTATTACCTTTTGCCTGTTCATATTCTGCTTCTTTAGATAGTCTATTTTTTTCTTTTACTAGTGCATTTCTAGTTTTATCAGTTAAATTCTCATTTTGTAGAAGGTAATCTATTTCTTTAACTTTTTGCTGTTTAAATTCACTTGAATTTATTAATTTTTGTGCTTCATCTCTTACAAAATCTGGTGTAAAGTTTTTATACTCTTGAATCTTACTATAACCTTTTTTAAGTTCCTTACCAGCTTCAAGAGATTCTAAGGCTCCTAATCGTTTATCATCACGACTATTCGCCTTACGTTGTAATCCACGTGCAGTAGTCAATGCTGATGAAATAGAGCCACCTAAGCTAACAGTTAAACCCGATTGTTTCTCTTCATGCACCTGCTTCGATGCTACAGTATCATGTTTACCATCAAGAGTAATATCAGAAGCACTAACTTCAATATCATCTTTACCAATTATATCAGTACTAGTGAGATGTGCTTTATTATTAGCATCAATACTAATTTTTCCATTCGCAGAACCAATTAATGTATTTACATTAGTTTTAGAATTTCCTTCTAATGTATCAGTCACTTTTTTACTACCAATAGTAAAGCCTATACCTGCCCCCATTAAACCAGACTTTTTACTATATTGATATACATCATCACGTTGAGTTTCTTCACCTGAATCTGTACGCACGTCATTACCTGCAGATACGGATACATCTTTTGTTCCCAAAATATTAGAGCCTGTTACCAAAACATTGTGATTAGCTTTCACATTAATAGTATCTCCACCAATTGTTGAAGATAAAACACCTGTGTGTTCGTGATCTGTACGTATGATATTAGTTTTACGAGATAGTAAGCTTTTTTCTTTGTACTTTAGACCATATTCATCACGGCTATAGCTTTTCCCATTAGTGATAGTAACATCATTTCCTGCTTCAACAGATGTTAAGCCATGTTCACTATTAACAATACCATTACGGATATTTACATCATTTCCTGCTCGTAAAGTAACATTGCTATCACTTAAAATAGCTGTACCTAATTCAGTACGACGATCAGTACGATTATAATTATCACTATTAACAGTCATATCCTTTTTAGAAGATAATGCTTCTGTTGTTAAGTTAATATTCTGACCAGCCTCAATGGTAGCTTTAGAATTATCTCCAGTATGAACAATAGCACCTTTAAGGTTAACATCTCGTTTCGCAGATAAAACTAAATTACCATCTTTTGCTACACCAATAGTACCTTGACGACTAACAATATCGTGATGTTCTAATCTATCTATATGAGCACCTACATTAATATCACGATCAGCATTAATGGTAACCTGTTTATCACCATGAATATTGCCTGTATTCATTACATCTTGTGATGCCTTAATAGTCACTTTACGTCCATCTATAC
>NZ_CAKPTN010000178.1 GCF_934190855.1 uncultured Veillonella sp.
TTAACGTAATGGGCTTACAAGTAGATAAAAATACTAATGATATTGCTACTACAGCAAATCAAGTGAGCGAAAATACTAAGTTAACTAAAGCAGTTGGTGCTCTTGCATTAGAAAACCATGAAAAAGTTAGTGTATTAGGCTTGCAAGTAAATAAAAATACTCAAGATATCAGTACATTAGCCGAAGCTGCAAATTACAGCTTGAAAGCTTCCAACATTGCATTACAAGATCATGCAACACTTGTTCAACATGATGCACAAATCGCAGAAAACTCTCGCCGCATTAGCAGCGTAGAACGCGATGTTAAAGTTGTAGGTGCTAATGCAGCAGCATTAGCAGCATTGAAACCTATCGAATACCACGAAGGTCAAAAAGCTCAAATTATGGCAGCTGTTGGTACTTACAAAGGTAAAACATCTACTGCATTGGGTGTAGCTCATTATGCAAATCCTGATTTGTTAATCCATGCTGGCGCAGCTTATGGTGGTGACCATAGCGTAATGGCAAATGCTGGTGTAACAATTGGTATTGGTAATGCTCCTACAGCTCCTAAAGCATCCCCAGCAACTGTAAAAGTTCTTGAGGATAAAGTGGCTGATTTACAAGCTCAAAATAAAGAAATCCGTGATCTTCTTGATAAAGTGCTTGCACAACAACCACAACAAGCTCCACAAGCAGCTGTAAAAACAACTAAATAATTAGCCTCCCAATTGATAGATTAACTCTTTGATCTATCGCAGGTATAGAAGCCGCGTAGCAGAAATGCTACGCGGTTTTCTTTTTTGGGTGCTTTATGGTGAAAAGATACCTATATATATTTAACTTAAATATATTTTTGATATTACGAATTTAGTGGTGGGGATTCTGCCCAATATAAAACGTAGTGAGGCTATTTCCTGTTAAGAAATGGAGCTAATTCTTTTCCATTAAGTGTTTGATTTTGAGCTGTTGTGGTAGAAAGTGGTTTTTAATATCTAGTTTTAATTTTATAGTCGAACATATGTATTGCAGAAAAAAGGAGAAAAATAGAGGTTGAATAAGAAAAATATAAAAAAGTGGGTTAAAAATGGAAAATTTGTTGTTAAAGGTGGGGAATTGTGGTAGAATTTACCATATAGTGGTGGATAAGGAATAGTAAAGGGCGGTGATACGTATGTTCATGGGAGAATATAATCACACCATTGATACAAAAGGGCGGATGATTATACCTGCCAAAATACGTGAACAACTAGGCGATTCGTGCATTGTCACAAAAGGCTTAGATGACTGCTTAGCTATTTACACCCAAGAGGCGTGGAAGAAAATATCCGATGCCTTACAATTACAATCCTCCACTAAAGCTAGCGTACGTGCCTTAAAACGTTTTGTTTTCGGTAGTGCTGCTGAGCTTGAATATGATAAACAAGGTCGTGTCCTCATTCCTGTACCACTACGTGAATATGCGAGCCTTGATAAACAGGCCGTTATTGTCGGTGCTGGGGATCACGTTGAAATTTGGAGCCGCGAAAAATACGCTTATTATGATGATCAAGTGGCTGAAAGTATGGAAGAATTAGTTGAAGGGCTTGAAGGGATTATGTTATAGGAGGCTATGATGGAATTTAATCATACCAGCGTACTTTTACGCGAAACGGTGGACTCCGTCGTAACTAATCCAAAAGGCATTTATGTGGACTGTACCCTCGGTGGGGCAGGTCATGCTCACGCAGTGGGCGAAATGCTTGACCCAGAAGGCATGATAATAGGTTTAGATCAAGACGAAGATGCATTGAGCGTAGCTCGACAAAGATTGTCTGATTTAAATTGTCAGGTATTAACAATACCAACAAACTTTTCTAACTTAAAAGAAGCCCTCCAAAATGCGGGTATCAATGAAGTAGATGGTTTTATATTTGATCTTGGCGTATCAAGTTATCAGCTCGATACACCTGAGCGTGGTTTTTCATATATGAATGATGGCCCACTCGACATGCGCATGGATAAAGATGCACCTCTCACGGCAGAGGAAGTTGTTAACGAATATGATAGTGAAGAATTGCTACAAATCATTCGCGATTATGGGGAAGAGCGATGGGCTAAGCGCATTGTTGAATTTATCGTTAATGCACGTCAAGAAAAACGAATTACCACTACTGGTGAGTTAGTTAGAATTATTAAGCAAGCAATACCTGCGAAGGCGCGTCAAGAGGGACCGCATCCGGCGAAACGGACGTTCCAAGCCATTCGCATTGAAGTAAATAGAGAATTAGCTATCTTGCATGATAGTTTTGTAGATGCTGTATCTATGTTGAAACCAAAGGGGAAAATTGGGGTTATCACATTCCACTCCTTGGAAGATCGAATTACAAAACAAACTTTCAAAGAGTTAAGTACAGCATGTATATGTCCTCCGGAACTGCCAATGTGCGTATGTAACCACAAAGCAGTTGTGAAGGCGAAGAATAAGGCTATAGAGCCAAGTGCAGGGGAGATTGAGGTTAATCCGAGGGCTAGAAGTGCGAAGTTGCGCGTAGCCGTCAAGTTGTAGAATTGGAAGGGGTTAGTGTTTAGATGTTAGCGAGAAAGGCTGTTGTGGGCCAAGTAAAAGGCGATGTGTTGGTCGCTGCACAAGGGAGAAAACGTAGTGCAAATGTGGCTCTAGATTTGAGCCCTATGATGTGGCAAGTTGTATATGGTATTGCTGCATTAGTTGCATTTTTGCTTATCATGATGGTTATGAATGCATACAGCACAAAATTAGGCTACGAGGTAGTTAAAACACAGCAAGCTGTAGTACAATTAACAAAAGATAACGATGCATTGGATGTAGAGGTAGCTTCCTTGAAGTCTCCTGTTCGTATCCAACAGATCGCAGAAGAACAACTAGGGATGGTTTTGCCTGATTCTTTTGTTTATAGCACAAAAAGCGCTGTTACTGAACGTAATGTGCAAGAGAAACAGCAAATTATAGACTAACAGGCAAAGCAGCTCGTATTGGGCTGCTTTCCTTTGCGTGTAAAGGAGATTGTATATGAAACAATTACAAGATATAGTAAAAACCTTGCAAGCGCCGCAAGTAACAGGTAATACAGCTGTTGAAATTTTAGATATTACAGCGGACTCTCGTGCTGTTAAAGCCGGTAGTTTGTTTATCGCGTTAGATGGTGCTACTGTAGATGGTCATAATTATGTAAATAAAGCAATTGAAGCAGGTGCAGTAGCTGTGCTTGTATCTAAACCAGTGGAGGTTAGCAGTGATATTTGTGTTATCACTGTTGAAGATACGCGTGCTGCCATGATGGCTTGTGTGCCATATTT
>NZ_CAKPTN010000179.1 GCF_934190855.1 uncultured Veillonella sp.
GCGACCACCTTTTACGTTAAAGCTAAAGCGACCTGGTTTATAGCCGCGCATCTTAGCCTCTGGTGTTTGGCTATAAAGCTCGCGTATAGCATCAAATACGCCTGTATAAGTAGCTGGATTAGAGCGAGGTGTACGACCGATAGGGCTTTGGTCAATATTAATAATTTTATCAATATATTCTAAGCCACGGATTTCTTTATGAGCCCCCACCTTATGGAAGGAGCGGTACAACTGATTAGCTAAACCTTTATAAAGAATTTCATTGATTAAGGTAGACTTACCAGAACCACTGACACCGGTAACCACATTAAATAGGCCGATAGGGAATTTTACATTTACATTTTGTAAATTATTTTCCTTTGCGCCCCGAATTTCTATGTAGTTTTTACCTGGTTTACGGCGTTCTTCAGGAAGGGCGATAAATTTGCGACCACTTAGGTACTGACCAGTAATAGATTTTTCTACCTTCATTACTTCGTCCACAGTACCAGCTGCAATAATCTGACCACCATGCTCACCTGCACCAGGGCCGATATCTACGAGATAGTCCGCAGCACGCATCGTATCTTCATCGTGTTCTACAACGAGCAATGTATTGCCTAAGTCGCGTAAGCCTTTCAATGTATCAATGAGACGATCATTATCTCGTTGGTGTAAACCAATAGAAGGTTCATCTAGAATATACAATACCCCAACAAGGCCAGAGCCAATTTGTGTGGCTAAGCGAATACGTTGTGCTTCACCACCGGAAAGCGTACCAGCACTACGGTTCATGGTAAGGTAATCGAGGCCTACATTATTGAGGAAACCAAGACGAGCATTGATTTCCTTCAAAATTTGAGCACCAATCACTAGTTCCCGTTCAGTTAACTGCAAATTACCAAAGAAGTCCAGTGCTTCTTTAATCGTTAATTGCGTCACTTCATTGATGTTCTTATCCCCTACAGTAATAGCTAATACTTCAGGTTTAAGACGAGCACCATGACAGGTAGTACACGGCTTTATGGACATAAATTTTTCAAACTCTTCACGCATGGAATCTGTAGAGGCTTCACTATGACGGCGTTTTACCATCGGCAAAATACCTTCGTACTCCGTAAAGAATTCTTTTACTTCACCTCTCATATTTTCATAGGTGAAAGCTACTTTATCCGTCGTGCCATACATGACTTTCTTCTGTAATGCTTTTGGCAATTCATCATAGGTAGAGTCTAAAGAATAGCCATTGGCTTTTAATAGGCCTTCCAACTGACGCATAAACCATGCATTAGGATTAGAGCTCAATGCTTGCACACATCCATCGGCAAAACTAATGGAGCCATCTGGAATAACGCGCTCTTCATCTACTTCCATAGTGGATCCAATACCCAAGCAAGCTGGGCAAGCGCCAAATGGACTGTTGAAGGAGAACATGCGCGGTTCAATTTTCGGTAATGAAATATGACAGTCTGGACATGCAAAGTGTTGACTATACATGTGTTCAGGGCCATCTACCTCTTGGATCACAACGATGCCTTCTGCCCATTTTGATGCGGTCTCCATAGAGTCTGCCAAGCGAGATTCTATGCCTTCTTTTACAACAAGGCGGTCTACTACGATATCGATAGAGTGTTTTTTATTTTTCTCTAATGTAATATCTTCATCTAATGTACGTACAACGCCATCTACGCGGGCACGAACAAAGCCTTCTTTACGAAGTTGTTCAAAGACCGACTTATGCTCCCCTTTTTTCCCTTGGATCATAGGCGCCAATACTAAAATCTTAGTGCCTTCTGGGAAGCTCATTACATCATCTGTCATTTGTTGTATCGTTTGTTGTGTAATAGGCTTACCACATTCTGGACAGTGGGCATGACCTACACGAGCAAATAATAGACGCAAGTAGTCATAAATCTCCGTTACAGTACCAACTGTAGAACGAGGATTGCGACTTGTCGTCTTTTGGTCGATAGAAATCGCTGGAGATAAGCCTTCAATATAATCTACATCAGGTTTATCCATTTGTCCCAAGAATTGACGAGCATACGCAGACAAGGACTCTACATAGCGTCGTTGCCCTTCTGCGTAAATCGTATCAAATGCTAAGGACGATTTACCAGAACCACTGAGACCAGTCAAAACGATAAACTGATCTCGTGGTAAGGCTATATCTATATTTTTAAGGTTATGCTGACGCGCACCTTTTACTATCAATTGATCTTTCATTATGTTCCCTATTTAAAGAGATGATACCAAATGGCATCATCTCTATTTTTACTAACATGAAATAATATATGTATATTATCGCACATATAGTCTATATAATCTATGTGTTTTCTTACAATCTATCTAGATATGTAAATTTATCTCTATAGATTTACTAATTACATTCAAGTAGTTAAATTTTTACTATATGAATATATGTTACACCTACTTAAGATTTACTCTTTGTACTGGTCCGTTTTCTCCCTTTACTTGATGCGGGCTTTTTCAATTTGCATTCACCAGCACTATGCATATCGGACCATTGTTGACGTAGTTCCCCCAATTGGTCGCGAAGCTTAGCAGCCTTTTCAAATTCAAGCTGCTTTGCAGCAGCCTTCATTTGACGGTCTAGTTCTTCAATTTTATTGAATAACTCTTCTGGCGTTATATCTGCCACCTTAGGAGTAGATGCCTCTTGAGCATATGGTTCGTGTCCATGGTCCATACCCGGTGTAGAGGATTTCTTTTTCCCCTTCTTCGGTGAAAAGTCCTTCCCATCGGTGACCATATCTTCTTCAATTTTCGTCAACTCAATAAGCTCTTTTACATCTTTAGAGACAGACTTAGGCGTAATATTATGTTCAATATTATAAGCCTCTTGCACAGCACGACGGCGATCGGTTTCATCAATAGCTCGTTGCATAGAACCGGTTACGCGGTCAGCGTACATAATAACGTGACCATTTACATTACGAGCAGCGCGACCGATAGTTTGAATCATAGCCGTATCGGAACGCAAGAAACCTTCCTTATCTGCATCTAATATAGCTACTAGAGAAACCTCTGGCATATCTAGGCCTTCACGGAGCAAGTTGATACCAACTAGTACATCAAAGACACCGGCCCGTAAATCACGGATGATTTCAGCACGCTCGATGGTAACGATATCTGAATGAAGGTAACGAACGCGGACGCCCATTTCCTTCAAGAACTCCGTTAAGTCCTCGGCCATCTTCTTCGTCAATGTCGTAACGAGAACGCGTTCATTCTTAGCTGCACGCTTATGAATTTCGCCGAGTAAATCATCCATTTGTCCCTTAAT
>NZ_CAKPTN010000180.1 GCF_934190855.1 uncultured Veillonella sp.
GTGCAGCACTTAATGCATTGCAAATTGCTGAGTACTTGGTGGAAAAACAAGCATTTTAATCTTTCCAGGGGAGGACAGATATGAAAACCTTTGGTCGAGTGTTAACCGCTATGGTGACATCCTTTAATAGTGATGGATCCGTTAATATTGAAAATTGTGTGACTATTGCCAATCATTTATTAGATAATGGTTCGGATGGTCTTGTTGTATGTGGTACAACAGGTGAAAATCCTACTATGTCTAAAGAAGATAAATTAGCTTTATTTAATGCTATAGCTAAAGAATGTGGCCATAAAGGTACAATTATTGCCAATGTTGGTACTAACGATACAAAAGCCTCTGTAGAATTTGTAAAAGAAGTATCTAAAATCGAAGGTATTGATGGTTTATTAGTGGTAGTACCTTACTACAATAAACCTAACCAACAAGGTCAATATTTACATTTTAAAGCTATTGCGGAAGCTACTACATTACCAATTATGGTATATAATGTTCCAAGTCGTGTTGGGACGGGTATTTTCCCAACTACGTTGGTGCAATTACATAATGAATATCCTCACGTATGTGCCGTCAAAGAAGCAAGCGGTAACTTGATGATTGCATCTGAAATCAAACGCTTAATGCCTGGAGATGACTTCATGGTATATAGTGGTGATGATGGTCTTACATTGCCGATGTTAGCTGTTGGGGGATGTGGGGTAGTCTCCGTAGTATCCCATGTGGCTGGTAAAGATATGAATGCTATGATCCAAGCTTTTGAAGCTGGTCATAACCATGAAGCAATTCGTCTTCATCAAGGCTTATCTGAGATTGTTAAAGCAATGTTTATCACTACAAATCCAATTCCTGTAAAATATGCAGCTCGTAAAATTGGTTTGCCAGCTGGTATATTTAATTTACCGATGTGTGAGCCAACTGCTGATGAAGCCGCATATATCGATAAAGCATTAACGGAATATTTACAATAAAATATTAATAACGATAAAACCAGTAACTACTATGTAGCTACTGGTTTTGTTTTATAATTTTTCTATTTGTTACTAATAGTTATACAACAATAACCAAAAATGTAATATATAAATTTTTTATTGTGGTATAATTTCACTGGAGATAGTATTTTTAACTATACTCTAGTCTACTGTTAATTCATGATAAACAACAATTTGTGATATTTCGAATCGACCATGAGGCGGTTACATTAAAACACAAGGAGTTTAACATGGAACTAACAATGTTAAAAGGTAAAATTCACAGAGCCACTGTGACGCAAGCAGAACTTGATTACGTAGGGAGCATTACTATTGATACAGATCTTTTGAGTGCATCTGGAATACGAGAATATGAACAAGTTCAAATTGTAAATATTAATAATGGAGCACGATTTAGCACATATACTATAGCCGGAGAAGCCGGTAGTGGTGTTATATGTTTAAATGGAGCTGCTGCACGGCATGTACAAGTACATGATAAAATTATTATCATGTGTTATGCGCAGTTAAATGAATCTGAAGTTGAGAGCCATAAGCCTCTCGTTGTATTTGTAGATACAAACAACAAGATAAGTCATATAAAAAACTATGAAAAACATGGTTTATTAGTTGATCAAGATTAATTGTTATTGATCGAATTACAGTAGACTGTATAGGACTATCTTCGTATTTACAATAAACGGAGGAATCACTATGGAACATGTACTTACAATTGAAAATGTACGCAATACGATTAGTAAATGGAAAAAAGAAGGATATTCCATTGGGTATGTACCAACTATGGGATTTTTACACGACGGACATGCTTCTTTAATAGATCAAGCTAGAAAGAATAATGATAAGGTAATTGTCTCCATTTTCGTAAATCCCATTCAATTTGGAGAGAATGAAGACTTAAGCACCTATCCGCGTGATATTAATAGCGATAAAAAGCTATGCGAATCACATGGTGTTGACCTCATATTTACACCTAGCCCAGAAGAAATGTATCAAGATAAAAAGGCTTTTGTAGATATTGTTGATTTATCTAATACATTATGTGGTATTCGTAGACCAATTCACTTTAAAGGTGTTTGTACTGTGGTAGCTAAATTCTTCAATATTATCCAGCCTACAAATGCATATTTTGGTGAAAAGGATGCTCAACAATTAGCTAGTATACGTAAAATGGTTTTTGATTTAAACTTTCCTGTAAATATCATTGGCGTTCCTATTGTACGTGAACAAGATGGATTAGCAAAATCTTCTCGCAATACATATTTATCTACTGAAGAGCGTAAGGCAGCAACTATATTATATAAATCTATCCAAAAAGGTAAAGAATCTATTACACCAGGTTGTTCTGTGGATAGTGTTATTAATACTATGACAGAAATTATACAGTCAGAACCTCTTGCTAAAATTGACTATATTTCAGTTGTAGATGCTTATTCTATGCAACCTGTTCAAGTGGTTAATTCACCTGTACTAGTTGCTATGGCCGTATATATTGGTACTACACGACTCATAGATAACTTCTCCTATGATCCAAACTAGGGGGAGAGGTTATGAATCAACTAGTAACACTAAATCAGTTAATATCCAAATACTTAATGATACTAATCATAGGCTTTTCTTGTATTGCTTATATAGTGCCTTCATATTTTGCTTGGGCCATAGCGTATACACCATTTTTACTTGGCATCGCTATGTTTGGGATGGGACTAACTATTAAATTTGAAGATTTGTGTAGTATTCTCAGAAAACCAAAAGATATTTGTATAGGTGTACTTGCTCAATATACTATAATGCCTTTATTAGCTTGGGGCATCTGCCATATTTTCAATTTACCGCCTGACTTAGCAATCGGTGTTATATTAGTTGGTTGTTGCCCAGGTGGAACCGCCAGCAATGTCATAACGTACATTGCTAGAGGTGATGTTCCACTTTCAGTAGGAATGACGATTACATCAACATTAATAGCCCCCATTGTAACGCCTTTACTAATCCTATATATTGGAGGTACATGGGTAAATGTGGCATTATTACCAATGATAATAACTATGGTAAAAGTAATTATAGTTCCCATATTGTTAGGTACAATCATCCAATATGTATGTAAGTCACGGATTAATACATTAACTAGTGTAAGTCCTATTGTTTCTATGATTGCTATAATATTATTAATAGCAGCTATTATCGCTGTTAATAGAGATAAACTTTTAATTTCTGGCATAGAAACACTAATAGTTGTTGGTATACATAATATACTTGGCATGCTGTTAGGCTTAGGTGTAGGATATATA
>NZ_CAKPTN010000181.1 GCF_934190855.1 uncultured Veillonella sp.
TTTTCAAAGATCTGTACCAGTCTCTACTTTCTTCATTCGAAGTGTTTCATCAACTGGCGACTTGATTATTCTATCAAGTTCAGCTCATTTCGTCAAGCACTTTTCAAAACTTTTTTGAAGTTTTTTGATGCTTGTCGTTTGTGCTGTGTCCTAACGACTTGTATAAGTATAGCATAAATAAAATTATCGTCAACATGAAAACGGGCTATTTTTACATTTTCATTTTATTTTCACCAGTCTTTTTTATTAGTACCCCTTAATTCCTTATAATTTTAAGTTTTAAATTGTATAACACCTATTTTTATGCAGATGCTCTTCATTTTATTTTTATCCTAACTTATATGCTACACACCATCAAATAATATTTGTATATCTTTATATAAAAAGCGCCTCTCTAGTTTTATCTAGAGAGGCGCTTATACTTTCACCATCACTATAGTAAAAGTAATTTATATATTATTGTTGATTGCGCACGTCGTTTTTATTACGGCTCTTCCAGATAGCCCACAAGGATGTAGCTACGCAGATAGAGGAGTACGCACCACTAGCAAAGCCGATGATCATACAAAGGGCAAAGTTCTTCGTTGTATCCCCGCCAAATACGTAAAGGGATACGCAGGCGAACATAACAGTTGCCAATGTATAGAAACTACGGTGAATACTTTGTGTAACAGAAGCATTCGCAAGGTCTGCAAATGTATCGGAACGTTTATGAGTATGGGTATTTTCACGAACGCGGTCAAAGATAACTACAGACTCATTCATAGAATAACCTACAACTGTAAGTACAGCAGCTAAGAAGGATGCATCAATTTCCAATTGGAAATAAGAGAATACACCAAGTACCATAATCAAGTCATGGAAAATCGCAATCAAAGCAGAAATAGCTACTTTATATTCAAATCGATAAGAAATGTAAATCGCTAACGCCAAGAATGCAATGAGAAGGTTTGTTAACGCATGTTCTGTTACTTCAGAACCGATAACAGCACCTACTGTTTCAATACGTTTAACAGTATTTTGACCAACATTTTTAGTCAAAGATTCAACAACTGCAGCGCTTTCACTAGATTCAAGATTACGAGTACGGATCATTACATCTTTACCAGATGTATCACCTGTAGTATCACCAGAAAGCTGAATTTGTGCGTTTTCAAGATTGAACTCTTTCAAAACATCACGAACTTGGCTAACCTCTACAGGTTGTTCAAATACAACTTCAACAATCGTACCACCTGTGTAGTCGATACCAAAGTTAAAGCCTTTCATGAAGATAGATATTAAGCTAATGATTACGAGGATGGAGGAAATAGCAAACCACCAACGATGATGTTTAACTACGTTTAATGTCATTTGCGTTTACCTCCTTTCAATACTTTTGGTGCAAATGCATCAGCACTTGTGCTTGGAGAAATATTCGCACCAAACCAGAATGGATGGTTTGTAAAGTTACATTCAATTAACATGCGCAACAAGAAACGGCTCACGATAATTGCTGTAAACATACTTACTACTACGCCTACACCTAAGCTGATAGCAAAGCCTTTTACAGGACCAGAACCTAAAACAGTTAAGATACCAGCTGTGATGATAACAGATACGTTCGCATCTGTAATAGTTGCCAACGCACGGCTGAAACCAGCTTCCATGGCTACACGCATGGACTTACCGGAGAACACCTCTTCTTTAAAACGTTCAAAGATAAGAATGTTCGCATCTACCGCAACACCCATGGATAAGATAATACCTGCGATACCAGGTAATGTCATAGTCGCATTAAAGCCTTTGCCCAATACGAGCAATAAGAGCATAACATATACAAGCAATGCAATATTAGCTACGATACCGGATAAGCGATATAAAATAACCAAGAAAATCATGATCATCGCAATACCAGCACTGAAAGCTACTACTGATTTGTCTTTGGAGTCTTGACCTAGAGAAGGACCTACTGTACGCACCTCTAATACATTGATTTTAACAGGCAATGCACCAGAACGTAACAAAATAGCCAAGTCTCTAGCTTCTTCTAAGCTTTGGCTACCAGAGATAGTCGCTTTACCACCTGTAATCGCTTGTTGCACTACAGGATTAGTCAATTCTTTACCGTCTAATGTAATCGCAATGCGACGGCCGATATTTTTAGAAGTCAAGTCAGCAAACTTCTTAGCCCCTTCATCACTTAATTCAATGGCAACGAGTGGTTGTTTGTTTTGACCTAATTCTTCTTTTGCATCTTTTAAGTCATCACCAGTCATAACAGTTTGGCCTTGGTCATTTTTAAATTCCAACACCGCTGTTTTACCGATACGTTTAATCGCTTCGTCAGGATCTTTTACACCTGGCAATTCGATGATAATACGACGAGCACCTTCACGTTGTACTAATGGTTCAGATAAGCCCATTTCATTAATACGACGCTCTAAGATTTGCTTCGCCCGTTCAACTGCATCATTGTCAGCTTTACCAGTTGCAGAATCTTCTGCTTCCAATACGATATGCGTACCACCTTGCAAATCAAGGCCTTGTTTCAAAGAACCCGCTAAAGGTTCAATGCAATACGCAAAGGTACCAATGATGACAGCAACGACTACTAAAAACTTGATAATAGCTTTACCGTTCAAAATAGTTGCTCCCTTCTACTATACACAATGTATGACGCCCTGCTCTGTTACAATTTTGCTCATCCGTTGATCTAGTTCATCCATAGGAATTGGTGTATCCCACAATTGTACTGACCAGCATACTCCCATAAATGTACTTGGTGAAAGTTCTTTGAGAAATCGATCATAATACCCATTCCCCATCCCCATGCGACCACCTTGACAGTCAAAGCCAGCACCAGGCACTAAAATCAAATCCAAGTCATGTGGATTAATAACCTCGTATGGCTCAGAGGGAATGCGTATATTTAACACACCCCGAGTGATAGATTCTAGAGACTTAAGACGAACGGCAATCATCGTCGTCTTATCTGTACATACTGGAACGTATACAGATTTACCATGTTCTAAAGCATGACGAATCACATCGTCTAAATTGGCCTCTTTAGGCATTGCCAAATAGGCCATAATGGTATTTGCCGATATGTATTCAGGACAATTGACAATCTGCTCTGTCAATAGAGTCGTCCATCTATTACAATCGGCAACGGATAAAGCAGCGCGCTGGGACTTGCACGCCCGTCGCACTGCTTCCTTTGTATTCATTATTTTTCTTCCTTGTTTTTCTTGGACAGTACGTTAGCCACTGCAGTACGAGCAAATGTTAA
>NZ_CAKPTN010000182.1 GCF_934190855.1 uncultured Veillonella sp.
GCTTATGACATGGTATTGAATGGCGTAGAAATCGGTGGCGGTTCTTTGCGTATTTACCAAGCTGACGTACAAGAAAAAGTATTTAAAGCAATTGGTTTATCCATCGAAGAAGCAAGATCCAAATTCGGCTTCATGCTTGATGCATTCCAATATGGTGCACCTCCTCATGCAGGCTGTGCATTCGGCTTAGATCGCCTTGTTATGTTAATGGCAAAACGTCAATCTATCCGCGACGTAATCGCATTCCCTAAAACACAATCTGCTTCTGACATCATGAGCCAAGCTCCATCTGAAGTAGAACCTAAGCAATTAAAAGAATTGCATATTAAACCAGATATTGAGGAAGAAGAAGAGCAATCTTTAGTGTAAAAACATAGGCAAGAGTTGGTTAAATTTGAAATGTCAAGTCTTGTTAATTACTAATCTTTCTGATACTATTTATGTATAAGATATCCCTGCCATGTGCGTGTGATATCGCAGTTTTGAGCCAACACATTTACTTCGGGAGTCCGGACTCTCGTCTGAACGTTACGCCCTTACGGGACAACCGCAGGATGAGGAGGGCACCCACCTGCCCTAAGCAGGATCAAAACGCGGTACATTACGGCATGGTGGGGCTTTTTTGTGTGCAAAATATAAAACTTTAGAGTTAATAGTTAAGATGTTATGGATTGAGGTGATAGAATGGATAGTTTATTTGATTTGACGCCTACAAATACATATGAGCCGCTTCCTGTACGGATGCGGCCCACAAAATTAGACCATTTATATGGTCAGGAGAAGGCTGTAGGAAAGGGAACTTTCTTGCGTGCCATGGTGGAGAAGGATACTATACCATCCATGCTCTTTTACGGGCCTTGTGGAACGGGCAAAACTACGCTAGCTGGCATTATTGCTAAGATGAGTAATAGTCATTTTGTAAATTTAAATGCTACTAATGCAGGCATTGGTGAATTGCGCACCATCATTGAAGATGCGCGCAAGCGTGTTCGTTCTCTGCAACAGCGAACTATTCTATTCCTCGATGAAATTCATCGCTTTAATAAAAGCCAACAAGATGTGCTGTTACCTTGCGTAGAGGATGGCACGATTATCCTTATTGGAGCGACCACAGAAAATCCATTTTTTGAGGTTAATAGACCACTTTTATCTCGATTGAGACTGATCACATTAGAGGCCCTTACACCAAAGGCTATCGGTCAAATTTTGCGTCGTGCTATTACGGATGAAGAGGTAGGCCTTGGTAAACGTCGTTTACAAGTAACCGATGAGGTACTGGAGGATGTAGGCATCTTCGTCAACGGTGATGGTCGTATGGCCCTCAATATTTTAGAACAAGCAGCGGCCATGGTTCCCGATGAAGGCACTATATCTATTGAGGTTCTTGAAAAGGTGGTAGGCCGTCGTATTTATACATATGACAAAAAAGGTGATAGCCATTATGATACGATTTCTGCTTTCATTAAAAGTATGCGCGGCTCCGATGTGCAAGCAACAGTTCATTATCTAGCGCGCATGATTGAAGCAGGGGAGGACCCTAATTTTATCGCTCGCCGCATTGTGATTTGTGCAGCGGAAGATGTGGGGCTTGCAGATCCACAAGCGTTGATTCTGGCAAATGCAGCCGCTCAAGCGGCCCATATGGTAGGCTTCCCAGAGGCGCGTATCATATTGTCTGAGGCTGCATGTTATGTGGCGTTAGCACCAAAGAGTAATTCTGCTTATATGGCAATCGATGCAGCTATATCCGACGTGCGTCATAAAGATTGTGGGCAGGTACCTGATCATTTGAAGGATAGTCATTACAGTGGGGCTAGCAAACTAGGTCATGGGAAAGCCTATAAGTATGCTCATAACTATCCGAATGGCTATGTAAAACAACAATATTTGCCAACACCTCTAGTAGATGCTACATATTACAATGGCATAAAAAGAGGTAGAGAAGAACAGTTGCTTCATGACTGGGAAGAACGTCGTAAAAGCTAACTAAATACTTCGATATATGCTATAATATAATGATTAGTTAATTTACTGTAATGTTATATAAGTAAGGGGTTTATATAGATTTATGGCAGAAGAAAATACTTCCACCAAAAAACGCAACACACGCCGGAAGCGAACAAGTACAAAACAGCAATCAAAGTCTCAAGGATTCTCTTTGCGAAGCGAAGTTAAAGGCCTTATTGTCATTGCCTTTGCCGTGATTTCTTTGCTCGGGTTCTTTGGCTTTGAGCTTGGTCTTGTCGGTGAAATTTTAACAGGTATATTCCGCTACGGCTTCGGTCTAGGTGGCATTATTCCTTGTTTGTGCGTTTTCTGGGTAGGTTGGAGATTATTATATAAGGGTACGTTTATTTCCATTACAAAACGAGGCATTGTAATGACCTTGTTTTTCCTATTCTTGTTAGCTCTTGTTCCGTTGTGGCGCGTTCCTGAGGGGCAGGAACTCATTACTACACAACTAGCTAATCAAGGCGGTGTTGTAGGTGGTGCTATTGCAACATTCATGCGCACTTTATTAGGTAATTTAGGTGCTATTATTCTTGATGTATTCTTATTGTTAGCCTTTGGTCTTCTTATTACTCGATTATCTTTGCGCAGTGGGTTGCAAAAGGCAGCTGATAAAACTCAAGTAGGTTTAGATGTCGCAAAAGAGGTAGCTGCTGAGAAGGTAGCCGTGGCGAAAGAGGTCTTTGAGGACTGGAATGAGCAACGTAAAGAGGCGGCGGCACAGCGTAAAGCCTATAATCGGGAAAAAGATACGCGCTTTGAAGATGCTGCAGACCAAGCATTAGATACTTTAGAAAAACGCGGTATTACTACCGATAGAGATAGCTTTGAAACTGATACCTCTGTAGATGTGGAACCGATAGCAGATACAGTTACAACTGTAGAACCACCAAAAGCTCCTACATCTTGGAAGGAATTAGCTGAATTAGAGGCGCGTAATCGTGCAGCGGAACAATTGGCTAATATTTCTGAAACATCTGGCGATGCTAAGACTTATGAAGCTGATGATTTTGATCAATTTTCTGATGCTAGTAGATCTACAGGCGATGATTATGTATATGTTCCAGATGAGGATTATACATATACGCCAGACGAAGGCTATACTGATGAGTCTGAAGCCGCAGGAAATACTGAAGAGGAAGAACCTGAATTTTCCTATCAAGATACAACGATAGGTCCACTAGAGACTAATCATGGAGCTATTGCGTCCGCCGTACCAGGTACGGGTGCTGCCGCTAGTTCTGT
>NZ_CAKPTN010000183.1 GCF_934190855.1 uncultured Veillonella sp.
CTCGATCATTAATTTTACGATAGGAACCATCAGCTCTCATAATATGCGCTTTTAAAGTATCTTCTAAATAAAGATCCAATATGCTCTTCACTCGTTCTTTATGACGCTTATCTTCAATAGGAATCATAAGCTCTACACGTTCGTTTAAGTTACGAGGCATCCAGTCTGCACTAGATAAGTACAGACTTTCATTACCACCATTGCGGAAATAGAATAAGCGATGATGTTCTAAAAAACGACCTACTATGGAGCGAACTGTAATATTGTCACTTACTCCAGCGATGCCAGGTCGAAGTGTACAAATACCACGAACGATAAGATCAATGTGAACACCTGCGGTAGATGCTTCATATAGCTTAGCAATGACCTTTTTATCAAGTAAGGAGTTCATCTTAGCAATGATATAAGCTTCCTCTCCACTTTTAGCCAATTCAATTTCACGGTCAATTAATTCTATAATTTTTTCCCGTAAATTTAAGGGTGCTACGATAAACTTATTCCAAATTGGTGGATCTGAATAGCCCGAAATCAAGTTAAAGAAGCGAGATGCATCGTCACCATATTCATCATTACATGTGAATATACCGCAGTCAGTGTATATACGAGCAGTTTTACCATTATAGTTACCTGTAGCAAGATGAACATAACGTCTAATGCCATCATTTTCTCTACGCACCACCATGGTGATTTTAGAGTGCGTTTTAAGACCTTTTAACCCATAAATTACATGACAGCCCGCCTTTTCAAGGCGACGGGCCATTTGGATGTTGTTTTCTTCATCAAAACGAGCCTTAACCTCCATAAGTACGGTTACTTGCTTCCCATTATCTGCAGCCTTAATCAAGGATGCAATAATTGGAGAGTCACCACTTACGCGATACAAGGTTTGCTTAATGGCAAGCACATCAGGATCTATGGCTGCTTGAGCAACAAACTGTTCAACCACTGTAAACGATTCAAAAGGATGATGAACAAAAAGATCTTGTTTGCCAATAACGGAGAATAAACTTTCACCTTCGTGGTCTACTAATTCACTAGGAATCTTAGAGTCAAAAGGCTCGTACCGAAGCTCATCTAAACCAGGATAGTTGCAGAAATCAAAGTACATGCGACAATCCAAGTGACCATCAATGCGATATACGTCCTTTTGTTCAAGCTCAACACTAGTAAGAACAAAATCAAGCAAATGGTCCTTTACATCGCCACAGACTTCTAATCGCACCGCATCACCCCGACGGCGACGACGTAAGGATTCCTCTACCTCCGATAGTAAATCCGTCGCCTCTTCTTCATCGATTTCTAGGTCCGCATCACGAGTGATACGGAATACCATATAATCCTCAATGCCGTAACCTTGGAAGAATTGGTTTGCATAATATGTAATGACATCCTCTAAGTAAACAAATCGATGTTCTTTATTGCCTCGACTTGGGATTTCAATGATACGATCAAGTACAGATGGAATAGGCAAGATAGCAATCTTATAATCCTTTGTACCATCTGGTAGTATTTGAAAGATACGCACAATAGCATTAATGGTATGGTTTGTTAAAAAGGGAAACGGATGACCAGAGTCAACGGCTAGTGGCGTTACAACAGGATAGATATGCTCCTCGAAGTAATGACGTAACCAAGATTTGGATTTTACATCTAACTGTTCAGGTTCAGTAAAGAAGAAGCCATAGTTTTCAAGTTCAGTGAGTACATTGTTTAAATACGTACTTTGCATAGAAACGAGGCGTTGTACAGACTCATCAATAGCCTTTAATTGTGCCTTTGCATCCATATGGGCAGCATCATATTTAACGATGCCATTTACTACTTGATGACGTAGACCAGCCACACGAATCATAAAGAACTCGTCTAAATTAGAGCTAGCAATAGCAATAAAGCGCAACCGTTCTAATAACGGCGTATTAGTATCTATAGATGCTAATAGCACACGCTGATTAAACTTTAACCAAGATAGCTCACGGTTAAAATAATATTTTGCATTACTGAACATGGCGGTCACCTCCTCTTACTAGCTTAATTTCCATGCCAAAGACTTCTGTGAAATATTCAGAATCACTTGTAAATGTCCACCATTCTAAAGAGATATCTTCGTTAGTCCGGCAGAACACATATAATACATTATCCCGTTCCTCTAAAATAATATCAGAAATCTTTTGATTACTGCCCGCATCAAGGGCACAAGCTATGCGAATGATAGCTACTAACTTTGTTACTTGAATCTTTTGCAATTCTGTTAGTGCATTAAAGTACGCATCGTCATCAGATGGTGTCCCTTTGTAGTGATAATATACTACATTAGCCACTACTTGCTTCTCTTCTTCTGAAAGTCCAAAAATATCTGTGCCCATCACGATATGATAGGCATGCTCCCCATGATTCCGCAAATTTACAAATTTACCTACAGAGCAAAGAATAGCGGCTATACGACACAAATATCCCCACCGCTCTGGTAAGCCTTTATGCCGTAAGGTTTTACAGAATAATGAACTAAATCGCTCTACCTCAGCATCGTGAATGCTATCGGTATGATATCTATCGGCAACAGCGCGTGCTAATTGAGCATTTTGCTCACGCAATTGGTACATAAACGGATTGTTTTCGGCCTCCACACCATAGAACCAGCTTATACCTTGGGAGAAGGAGAAGCTACTAAAAATCAAAGATTTAGGCTCTATAGCGGTAATGATTTCATTAAATAAAATCATAGTCGGCATCAAAATATTAGCCTTATACTCAGGCAGTTTATAGCGGTTCATCAACTTAGTAGCCGTTATCCCATCAAAGGAGTTAATGAGACCTTTGAATCGTTCAGGCTCAATAGTAATAATATCATCCTTATTACTTTCATCCCCCATAAGACGAGCCATATACTGAGCTTCATCGCCAGATAAAATAACGCTATTAATATTGAAAGTTTGAAGTTCCTCTCGCAACGGGCCAATCATGCGGTGTAAATATTCGGTAATGGCCCTTGGGAACGACGTAGAGGAACGTTGGTTACGGTTAAAGGATTCCATAACGCGTAACGAACCACTATGCATATTGCGTTGGAATAATAAACTTTCACCACGCCATACTGTTAAGCCCACACCACCCGATGTAATATCAAGGAACAACGTCGCCTTGGTCGGATCCGTTAAGCGATACTGGTGTGTCATTTTATAGTATAGCAAGGCATATTTGTAATACACCTCTTTCGGCATGTCGATAACC
>NZ_CAKPTN010000184.1 GCF_934190855.1 uncultured Veillonella sp.
GACGGTCATTGATACGCATCATTTCTGCGCCATATGCATTCCAACGGCCAGACTCTTTCCAAATTTCTGCAGGTTGTAAGATAGGCATCATAATTTCTTGAGCGCTAGCACGATCCATTTCTTCACGTACGATAGCTTCAATTTTTTTGATACTTCTCCAACCTAATGGTAAAAAGCTATATAAACCATTTGCAGTTTTACGCATAAAACCAGCGCGAAGCATGAGCTGTTGGCTTACTACATCAGCGTCAGATGGAACCTCACGCAATGTAGGTGCATATAATTTAGTGGCTAACATAAAGACTCCTCATCTAAATTTTCTAAATATTCATCAATTTCTCTAAATAATGTATCTACTAGTTCGGCTTCTGGCACAGTCTTGATAACTTGTCCTTTACGGAATACGATACCTTGACCATCACCACCAGCGATGCCAAAGTCAGCTTCACGAGCCTCCCCTGGTCCATTTACGACACAGCCCATTACTGCAACCTTGATCGGCGCTTTAATAGATGCTAATCGTTCCTCTACAATACCAGCCATATCAAATAAATTGACTTGGCAGCGACCACAAGTAGGACAAGATATCATAGTGGCACCAAAGTTTCGTAAGCCTAAGCTACTTAAAATACTACGGCCTACTTCGATTTCATGAATTGGATCTCCTGTTAAAGATACGCGTAATGTATCACCGATACCATCGAGTAATAAAGAACCAATCCCCATAGCAGATTTAATAGTACCTTGTTTAATAGTACCTGCTTCCGTAACACCTAAATGTAATGGATAAGGAATTTTATCAGATAATTTACGGTATGCTTCAACCATTAAAGGTACTTCTGTCGCTTTAATGGATAATTTCATTTGACGGTAGTCTAACTTCTCTAGAATTCTTACGTGCTCTAAAGCAGTTTCAACCATACCATCCGCTGTAGGATGACCTCCATGAGCATCGAGGATATGCTTTGGTAAAGAACCTGCATTAACACCAATACGAATTGGGATTTGTTTAGGTTTAGCCTTTTCAATAACTGCTAATACCTTATCTTCGCCCCCAATATTACCAGGATTAATGCGCAAGCCATCAACATTATTTTCAATAGCTTCTAAAGCTAATCTATAATCAAAGTGGATATCGGCAATTAATGGAATAGAAATACCAGCTCGAACAGCTTTTAAAGCCTTTGCAGATTCCATCGTAGGAACAGCAACGCGAACGAGTTCACAACCAGCCTCTGCTAAGCGATTAATTTCAGCAATGGCCTTTTCCGTATGTACCGGATCTGTTGTAATCATAGATTGAATACTTACCGGCGCATAATCACCAATTTTAACTGTACCTACATAGATACCATTTGTTGGTTTACGTACAATCATTGTAATCTCCCATCTGTCTTATAGTAATCGGAAAATATCCTGAGTCGTTACATATAAGAACAATGCTACCATTAAGGCAACACCAACCATTTGAATATACATGAGAGCTTTAGCAGGTAATCTACGGCCTGTTATAGCTTCAGCTAAAATAATAATCAAATGACCACCATCTAATACAGGTAATGGTAAAAGATTAATAACCCCTAAATTAATACTAAGGAATGCAGCAAAGCTTAAAAGCGGTGCAAAGCCAGATTGAGCAATAGTACCAGCCATTTGAGAAATCCCAACTGGTCCAGACAATTCAGCAGCTTGAGTGCCACGAATCATATCATACAGACCACTGACCATAGCAACTATTGTTTGTCCTGTACGGCTAACAGCAAGGCTTAAAGATTCGCCAATACTATAAGTTTCACGAGTAAAACTAGGATAAATACCAATTTTAACACTATCTTGTTCTAGCTTAGGTATTACCGTAGTTTCTACAGATTGTCCATCCCGTTCTACAACGACAGTCACACCATGATTTGCTGTGCCTTGTAAGCTAGGGCGAATTTCATCCCAAGTAGTAATTTTTTTGCCATCAATAGTAATAATTCTATCGTTAGCTTGTAAATGAGCCTGCTCTGCAGCACTACCAGAAATGATATTGCCAATAACAGGTTCATTTGTGTAAGTAAGATTACCTACAGTTACATTAAGGCCAAAGAAAATAACAATGGCCAATAAGAAGTTAAATACAGCACCTGCAGAAATAACAATAAACTTCTTCCACGCAGGTTTATTATAGAAGGAGCGCTCATTAAGAGGCTCATCAGGACTCATGCCAGCAATACGGTTAAAGCCACCAAGAGGAATGATACGAATAGAGTATAAGGTCTCCCCTTTCTGTACCTTAAATATGGCAGGACCAAAACCTATAGCAAATTCGTCAACTTGCATACCTGACATTTTAGCTGTAATAAAATGGCCTAATTCATGAATAAACACAATTAAACCAAATACAAATATTGTGGCTAATGCCGTTGTCATATATTCTCCTATAACATCAATGATGTAGCCTTTTCACGGGCCCATCTATCGACGGATAATAAATTGTCTAACGTAAAATCATCTTCCGGTCCCATAGACTCAAGAACAGAAGTTACGACTTTATAAATATCGCCAAAAGCGATTTTATCTTCTAAAAATGCATATACTGCAGTTTCATTTGCTGCATTAAATACAGCAGGTTTAAAACCACTAGCACGACCGACTTCATAGGCTAAACGAAGTGCAGGAAAATCATCGTACCGTGGTGGTAAAAATTCTAATTGTAAAGCTTTCGTAAAATCAAGATGATTCATACTTAAAACTTCACGTTTTGGATATGTCAAAGCATATTGAATAGGCTCACGCATATCTGGATTACCCATTTGCGCTAAAATAGCACCATCTTTCATACGGATCATAGAATGAACGATACTTTGTGGATGTACTACTACATCAATATGATCAAAATCAAAACCAAAAAGCCAATGAGCTTCAATTACTTCTAATCCCTTGTTAAATAAAGACGCAGAATCGATGGTAATCTTATTGCCCATATTCCAAGTTGGATGTCGTAAGCAATCTGCAGCGGTAGCAGTTTTAATTTTTTCAGAATCCCAAGTGCGTAAAGGACCACCAGAAGCTGTGACGATCAAGGAATCAACATTGTCGCGATTTTGACCTTCTAAACATTGGAAGATAGCACTATGTTCACTATCAATAGGTAAAATTTGTACTCCATACTCTTTAGCTAAAGATGTAATCAGCGGACCACCGGCAACAAGGGTTTCCTT
>NZ_CAKPTN010000185.1 GCF_934190855.1 uncultured Veillonella sp.
ACTATAAATAGGGATTTCCCTACATTCCCTACTTTTTATAACGTGGAGGTGACTTTATGATTTCTAGTACCTTTATGCTCACCATCTTGAACTGCATCTCGATTAATACTTAAATTCAAAGAATCATTAGCATTAAAGACTCGATCAATACCAATTGCTGCAGTCCACTGTAGTTTTCCAGTTTCTTTTAATCCAGAATCATCTATGGACACCATTCCATGAATGGGTGGCTTTTTAGTCGTTTCAAGCACAATATTAGTAGCCAATGGTTTTGAACCAGGTTCAAGCTCAACAGACACATTTTGAGAGCCTAGACGCTTCATTTGCTCTATACCTTGCTCTATATTACGAATGTTTAAGATATCCCCTTCGCGAATAGGAAATGCATTTTCCCAGGGTAATGGTTGTACATACGTTTTATATAATACAGACTCTACTCGACCTAGTTGTAAATTGAATTGTAAATTACCTGAAGCTAAGGATTGTGATGGAATGCCAATTCTAGAAGTAACATAACCATGCTCAATAAGTGCACTATTTAATCTAGTAGATAAGTTATTTACATCTTCAACTGTAAGTTTACGATTCATAAATGGTTTAATTGTTTTTCGTAGAAAACCAAACTCTTTCGGTACATCTAATTGGAGTTTCTTTTTCTGTGCCTCATAATACAATGGACCTTTAATCAAACGTGAACTTGCTGCAGAACTATTATCTACAAATGTAGTCTGATCCATAGTTGAATTCGTCATATCATTATATGTTAATTGTGTAGATTGACTAATAGGCTCTTCAACAATACGTATTTGAGATACAAAAAAAGATGGTCCTACATGTGCTGGCTGTTGTGCCGGTACTGTATAACCACCTTGTGATACTAAAGATCCAGATGTAATATCGATTCCACCTGTTTGTACTGTAATTCGTCCCTCTCCAAGCCGTGCCTCTCTCGCTAATTGCTGTTCTCTTGCTCTATCTAGTTGTGCTTGTGTATCAATTGGTTTAGCACCATATATATGTATTGGTAGCATACAAGCTAAACTTAGACAGAAAAATAGCTTTCTTTTCTTCATATATCCTCTCTTTAGACAAATAATAAATAAACTCCTAATTTATTATATTTTGTTTTTTTTTAGAAAGTCAATAGAGACTTTAAACTATAAAACCACCTACCAAAGATAATCAATTCATCTTCGATAGGTGGTTTATTTTATTCACCCTTAGCGATACGGTCTAAGAGTTCAATATAGCTTTGTTTGTTTAATGCTGGTGTAAAGTTGTCTAACACATCTTTAGCACCTGCTGCGTCATCGTATAGTAAATCTACGATTGTCATAGCCAAGGCTTGTGCTGTTTTAATGTATGCTACATCAGGTACAGAGATTTCGTATTCTGCGCTGTGTAGTACACCATTAATACAGCCAACCCAAGGATGGATAACTGGCATCAAGTGAGATACGTCGCCCATATCGGTACTTGCTGTCATATGATCCCCTTGGAATACATTTTCTTCACCAAATAACGGATTAGAGTTTTGGCGTAGCATTTCATTCATGCGCTCATCGTTGCGCATTGGCAAGTAACCTGGTAAATCCTTAATAACGCAAGTGGCCCCTACTGCATCACCACCAGCTTTTAAGGCACGGTTTACACGTTGATTGCCGTTGACGATAGCGTCGATATTAGACGCACGTACATAGCTTTCAACTTGAACATAATCAGGCACGCAGTTAACCAATGTACCGCCTTGATTAATAATCGGATGGAATCTGAAATAGTCGCTTTCTTTGAAAGTTTCACGAATGGAGTTAACTCCCATAACGCCCATCAAAGCGGCATTAAGAGCATTTATACCTTCGTGAGGCGCAGCAGCTGCGTGAGCTACTTTACCATGGTATTCAATCAATTTAGCTACGAAGCCATTTGAGGTACTGCCTAGTCCCATTTCCCCTGCCGAAGTTTTAGCTGTTTCTACGTGCATTTGCATAGCCATGTCGATATCGTCAAAGGCACCTTCGTAAATAAGCTGTTGTTTACCGCCCATATATTTAATCTTGCCTTGTTCACGCAATTTATTACGGTAATCAACTTCAATCATTTCTTCGGCTGGAACAGCAAATAAAACTACATCGCCTGCGAGTTCATCCATAACAGATTGTAAGCCCATTGCTACGGCAAACATATTCGTAATTTGAATATTGTGGCCACAGCAATGTGCAGCCCCCGTTAAATCGTCAGCGCGAGGATGGCGCGGACAAAGAATGGCATCTAGTTCACCAATCATAGCAACTGTATATTTGCTATCACGGCCTTTCATACGACCTTTTACGCCAGTCAGAGCGTGTTCAGTAGTATAGGAAATACCAAGCTCATCAAACATATCCCGTACTTTCTTAGATGTTTTGACCTCTTTATAACCGAGTTCAGGCTCAGCCATAATAGACTCAGCTATTTCACGTAAACGTGGTTGTGCCGCTACAATGGCTTCACAAACACGTTGTTTTACTTCTTCCTTTGTCATACGGCTAATCAGCTCCTAAATTAAACCTTCTAAATGAAGTACTAATTGTGCTAATGCTGTTGCACAGATAAAAGTACCTGCTGTTACTGCTAATGCAACTGGAATAATACGCCAAGACAAGCGGCGGAATGCACCGAGGTCTTTACCTAAAGATAAGCCTGCATAAGCAAGTACAGGTGTTGTCGTAGCAAGGAACGTAACTTGGCTAGTTTTAGCGATGATCCATTCTTGACCAGGCATACCAGGTAAGGATGCAAGAACGCCTACTAAAGACACCCAGAATACCATAGGTAATTTATTCGCATATGGCAAATAAGAAATCATAGCACCAATAGTAGCGAGACCAGCTAAGATCGCTACGCCTACTAAGCTATCGCCAAATAGATGTTTGCCATCCATTACGTTGCCTACTGCAGTAATGATAGCAGCAATACAGATAACGATAACAAATTGTGTAATTTTTTCGCTTTTACTCATGACGTGCTGCCTCCTCTGCTAAATCTTGTTCACGTGTACGACCAGTAAAGAAGTTGTAAGCTTTTTCCATTACCGGTAGAGAAATAAATAGACCAAAGTATACGCCTAATACGGTAG
>NZ_CAKPTN010000186.1 GCF_934190855.1 uncultured Veillonella sp.
ATCGAACATGTGCCGAATGTACGTGTTCTATTAGGTAGTCGTAGTTCTGATGCTACTGTTACATCTACAGCTAATATGGTTGTGTTGAACAGTGGCAATGGTCAAGTTAGCACGATTAGTGCTAATAAAGGTACATCTGTTGGTATTCGCGGTGGTAAGATTGCTGTCAATGGTAAAGCTATTGATACGGTAGTTACATTGAAACCGACTAATAGTGATGCACCATTCTTGTTTGAAGGTAAAGGCTACCGTGGTGGTCTTACATTACGTGCTAACAACGGTACAATGATGGTTATCAACTCCGTACCGCTTGAAGAGTATTTATATGGTGTTGTACCTCAAGAGGTAGTACCATCTTGGCCAGCAGCAGCCTTGGAGGCTCAAGCTGTAGCTGCTCGTACGTATGCTCTTCATACGATGGAACAAAATAAAGGCAAATTGTATGATGTGAGTAACTCTACGGATCACCAAGTATATAGTGGTGTGAGTGGCGAGTATCAAGCTACAACAAATGCGGTAAATAAAACTAAAGGCGTAGTTATGCTATATAACCAACGTCCTATCAATGCTTTATTCCACTCCGATGGTGGCGGCTATACAGAGGATAGCGTCAATGTTTGGGGGAATGACATTCCATATTTAAAAGGTGTAAAAGACTTTAGTACTGGTACATCTACATCAAACTGGACCGTCACTACATCTCGTCAAGCTCTTGAAAGCAAGCTTAATGCAGCAAGTAAAGGAGTTGGCAAATTAAAGAGCATTCAATTGACTCCACTTGGTAAGCCTGGTCAACAAACATCTGACCGCGGTGTGTCTGGACGTATTAAGAGTGCTACTTTCATAGGCACCTCCGGGAAAACGACGGTAGATGGCGATTCTTTGCGTAGTATTTTAGGTTTAAAATCTACATTATTTGATTTCTACGTAAATCACAACCCTGCTAAAGGCACGGGTAAGGCATATCATAACTTTACGGGCAATAATGATACTGTCTATATTAAAGGCCACGGTTGGGGACATGGTCTTGGTATGTCTCAATGGGGCGCTGCGGAAATGGCTAAGCGTGCTACTCCAGGGGATGCTAATTACTACCAAACTATTTTGCGTCACTACTACAGTGGCATTACATTGAAGAAAATGTACTAATAAGGATTGCGATGAAAGTTACAGATTTTGATTATGAATTGCCAGAGGAACTGATTGCTCAACATCCTGTAGAACCTCGTGATACAGCGCGGCTCTTAACCTTGGACAAGGTAACGGGTGAAGTTGTGCATAAAGAGCATTTTTACGATTTGCTAGAAGAACTCCACGAAGGTGATGTACTCGTATTTAATAATACGAAGGTTATCCCTGCGAGATTATATGGCCATCGTCAAGGCTCTGGTGGCAAGGTGGAGGTATTACTCCTAACGCCATGTGGTGAAAACCGCTGGGAATGCCTTGTTAAACCTGGTAAAAAATGTCCTGTTGGTCAAGTCATAGAGTTTGACGACCGCTTAAGTGGGACTGTAATAGATAAGACTGAATTTGGAGGTCGTATCATTGAATTCACTTGCAATGGTGTATTTGATGATGTGATACAAGAAATTGGTGAAATGCCATTACCTCCATATATTCATGAAAAGTTAGAAGATAAAGATCGTTATCAAACGGTATATGCTAAGGAGAAAGGTTCTGCTGCAGCTCCAACTGCAGGGCTTCACTTTACGCCAGAGCTTTTAGAAAAAATAAAAGCTAAAGGTGTGGAGCTCGAGTTCGTAACCTTGCACGTTGGGTTAGGTACCTTTAGGCCAGTATCGGCAGAAACTATTGAGGATCACGAAATGCATAGTGAGTTCTTCGTAGTGTCAAAAGATACAGCAGACCGTATTAATGCAGCTAAACAAAATGGTTCTCGTATTATTGCGGTAGGCACTACATCGGTGCGTACTCTTGAATCTGCCACAAATGATAAAGGTATACTGCAAGGGACTAGTGGGACCACACAAATCTTTATCTATCCAGGCTATAAATTTAAGATGATTGATGCGTTGGTCACTAATTTCCACTTGCCTCAATCTACATTATTAATGTTAATTAGTGCATTGGCTGGTCGCGAACATTGTTTAGCGGCCTATGAAGAAGCTGTAAGAGAGCGTTATCGCTTCTTTAGCTTTGGTGATGCTATGTTTATTCGTTAGGAGGGACCATGGCGAGTATTACTTATGAATTACAAAAAATATGTCCTCATACAGGGGCACGAGCAGGTTTACTGCATACGCCACATGGCACCTTCCAAACACCTATGTTTATGCCTGTAGGTACACAAGCTACAGTTAAGACTATGACGCCAGAGGAATTAAAGGCGATGGGTTCTCAAGTTATTTTGAGCAATACATACCATTTATTCCTTCGTCCTGGTCCTGAACTAGTAGAAGAAGCTGGTGGCTTACATAAATTTATGAACTGGGATCAAGCTATTTTAACTGATAGTGGTGGGTTCCAAGTTTTCAGTTTAGGTGACATGCGTAAAATCACTGAGGAGGGTGTAACCTTTAGATCTCATATTGATGGTTCTAAACAGTTCCTTTCTCCAGAGGTGGCTACAAAGGTACAAGAGCAATTAGGTTCTGATATTGCGATGGCCTTTGATGAATGTATTCCATATCCTGCAGACCACGATTATGCTAAACGCTCTACGGCGCGTACAACCCGTTGGGCTCACCGCTGCCAAGAGGCTCGTACAGCTCATGATCGTCAAGGTATGTTTGGTATCGTTCAAGGTGGTATGTACAAAGACTTGCGCAAACAAAGTGCAGAAGAGCTTGTAGCTATGGACTTTGAAGGATATAGTATCGGTGGTTTATCTGTAGGTGAACCGCATGATTTGATGAATGAAGTTCTTGAATATACCACACCATTATTGCCAACAAATAAAGCTCGTTATTTGATGGGCGTTGGCACTGCAGACTGTCTCGTAGAAGGCGTGGCACGCGGCATCGACATGTTCGACTGCGTATACCCAACTCGTGTTGCTCGAAATGGTATGGCTATGACTTGGAATGGTCGCCTTAATATTCGAAATGCTCAGTTTGCTCATGATTGGGGGCCTTTGGAAGAA
>NZ_CAKPTN010000187.1 GCF_934190855.1 uncultured Veillonella sp.
TTTTGGCTTAGACTAGGCAAATTTAAATCAATCTCAATTAATTCAGAAATACTGATTTCTCGATTATTTAATGTATCGGCTTTAACAAGTCCACCTGCAATAGCTAACTCGCCTAAAATTCTATTAGCAGACCATTGATTATCTCGTAATTCCCGAACAGTAATACTCTTTTGCCGTTTTGACAATCTATGACCTTCAGAATCAATTAAGAGCGGTGCATGACCGTAAGACGGTACCATTATATCTTTAGAGTGTAAACATTGTTGTAATATTTTATATAAATATATTTGCTGCCCTGTAGTGTCTAGCAAATCATCTCCGCGAATGACCTCCGTGATTCCCATTGCAATATCGTCTAGTACAACGGCTAAATTATAGGCATACATACCATCACCACGACGTAATACATAATCGTCTAACTCACCTTCTAAGTGAATATGTTGAACGCCTTGCCAACGATCTATAAACTCTATATCACAATAATCTATAGATAAGCGCATCGAAGGATCCTTTTCGGCCAAAAGCAGTTTCACCTTTTCCTCATCTAAATGGCGACAATGTCCATCATATCGATGAACAATGTCTCCCGCATGAGGAGCTGAAGCAATAGACTGTAATCTGGCACGATTACAAAAGCAAGGATAAATTAGTTTTTCTAATGCAAGACATTCTAATATATTAGCATAGTAATCTTGCCGTTCACTTTGCCAATATGTTGATTCTGGCCCACCAATACGCGGACCTTCATCCCATTCAAAGCCAAGCCATTCTAAATCATCTAAGAGTGCTTCCCCTAATTCTCGTTTAGAACGTTGAAGATCTATATCCTCCATTCTCACAACATAAGTACCCTTTTGTTGCCGTGTAGAAATATATGATAACAGGGCAATCCACACATTGCCAAGATGAATATATCCTGTCGGGCTTGGTGCAAACCGACCTTTCATACTAGCCCTCCTACATTACAAAACAAGTGGCATACTCTGTACAATCAAACAGAATATGCCACTATATTATGTTAAATAATTAACCTAAAGAAATGATATTATCGAATACATTACCAGCGTCTTTAATTTTTTGTTCGTTACCCATAGTACAAATATGATTATCCTTTAATACAGGTTCAACTACATCTGCTAAAGCAACAATATCCTCTGGTTTACAAGCGATAACTTGTTTACGGAACTCTACTTTGTCCTCTAGTTTAGCACCACTAAAGTACATGCCCATTGCACGTGGACCACGCAATGCTGGAGTCATAGGTAAGTCTAAGGAGCTCATCGTACCAATAATATATTTACGCATTTCACGGTCAGTTAAAGTAAAATCACGAAGGTATTGAGGTAACTCTTTGTACACATTTAAGGTTTCTACCAAATTTGGATCGCGATAGCTACAGAAAATCATATTACCATCGTCATAGAAATTGGCAAAGGCACCGTAGGCACCACCTTGCACACGAATGCGAATCCAAAGATATTCATAACGCAAGATAGTTTCTAGCACACTCATTGGACCAATATGTTTAAATCCGTGATCGACAAAGTTACCACCTTGAGCTACGTATTGCACCTTACCAGCTGTAACGATACCGTCATTACCGGAAAGTCGAGTAATTTGTAATGCATCATTGCTTAACTCAGTAGTATCCCAAGTTTCCACCAATGGTTTCATTAGGTTTTCAAAAGCCTCTAATTCGCCTTCTTCACCAACAAACATGATATCCACATTGTTAGCACGGAAAATCTTACGAGCTACATCAGCTAGTTTTTCTGGTAACAATGGCAATGCTGCTGGATTAGACGCTAATTCGCTAATCTTTTGATAGTAACCAAAGTTCCCATTGTCTCTAAATTTACCAACTGCAGATACTTGTGCCATAACGCGTTGACTTACAATGGAGTTGCCACGACGGAATGCTTCATTATCCCAAATAGCTTTGCTCTCTTGCACAAGCTCAGTCAAACGGCAATCATCGCTATAATCTGCTTTTTGTACTACTTCATTAATCAATCGACACAAATCAGGCAATTTAGAATGTAATGATTTAGCACGTACAATCATAAGCGGTGTAAATTCATCACGTTTACCATCTTTGCTGATTGCTGTAATATCAGAGCTTAAACCACCAAGATTCATATTGATATCTTTAGCCAATGCTTCATAGCCCCGTTCAAATGTATCAATACGACCGAGAATATCGCTTAAAATATCTGCATAGAACAATTCATCTTCTGTGAGACAACTCAAGTTAAAATATAGACCTACATAGTTAATGCCTTTTGTGAAAGTTGGCACAAAATGTACTTTCGTATTACCAATCTTACTTTCACGGCGTTCTACAGCTTCAATATTAGGATTTAAATCAGATAAGTCAAGCAATGGAATCGATGCTAACGCCTCTTCACTATCTGGAGTTTCTTGACGGATTTTAAGTCGTTTCGTTTGTTCTACAATCGCATCAATCTCCTCTTTAGTCATATTCGCTTTTACAGCAGCTAAATGTTCTTTAACCTCTGCATCTTTACGCTCTTGAAGGCCACGTTCAGGATAGATAGATACAAGCACTTTGTGATTGTTATTCAAGATAGATTGACGAATCAAATCTTCAAAATATGTACCAGATAAGCCCTTGCGAATATTTACTAGCGCTTCTTCATAGTGTAAAAGCTCAAGTGGATCATTATCATATAACCAGTTATCCATCATGCGGATAACATAAGCGAGACCGATTGGACGGCCACCAAAGTCGCTTTCACGGAGAGCAAACTCAATGCTATTCAAGGAAGCTTCTAATAATTCTTTATCTAAACCTTTATCACAAAGCTCTTGCAATGTAGATTCTACAATACGTTGCAAATCAGCTTGTTTATCTAGATTGGAGCCTGTTGCTTGTACAGTCCATATAGGTTGGCGAATGCTATCTAAATAATAGCCACTTACGTCAGAACCAATACCTGCTTTTACCAAAGCCTGTTTTAAAGGTGCCGCTGGAGACGTTAATAAAGCATGCGTTAAAACCTCAAAGGCTAAGCTATGCTCAGGTGTAACACTTGGCAATACATAAGCAAAGGAATGCAAGGTACGATTG
>NZ_CAKPTN010000188.1 GCF_934190855.1 uncultured Veillonella sp.
ACTACATACAAAAAATAAAATCACAGCTCTTTGGGCTGTGATTTTGTTTTTTGTATCCAGTATTATGCATTTCTCTCATATCCTTTTAATCCCCATGTTAATTGAACTTTCAAAGTTTTCCTGCCTAAGTTATAAATTTTTTTACTAAATCTAGTACTGAATTAGCATAGCTTTTAGTCATAATACTATGTCTTTTTTACATATGTTCGTTGTATAATTTGTTGTAAAGGCGTGCGATTTATATGGCTTTATTTAGAGAAAGGACTGATACTCAATGCAAGCCCAGTTAAACGCTACAATATCTTTAATCAATGGATATTTGTGGGATTATCTAATTATCTTCATCCTCATCGGTGCAGGTCTTTATTTCACATTTACAACTAAATTCGTACAAATTCGATTCTTAGGTGAAATGATTCGACTCATTGCAAGTAGTGCTGGTGAGAAAACTGAAAAGAATCACATTTCCTCATTCCAAGCATTCTGCGTAACAACCGCATCTCGTGTAGGTGTTGGTAACATCGCAGGTATCGCGATTGCCGTAGTAATCGGTGGCCCTGGTGCTATCTTCTGGATGTGGGTTATCGCACTTCTTGGTGCCTCCACAGGCTTCGTAGAATGTACATTGGCCCAAATCTACAAAAAACCTCTAGCTAATGGTGGTTTCTATGGCGGTCCAGCTTACTACATCCGTCAAGGTTTAAAGAGCCCTGGCTTCTCCGTTTTATTCGCAGTACTTATTACGATCACATTCGGTTGGATTTACAACTCCGTACAAGCTAATACATTAGCAGCATCCTTGGTAACTCTCGATGTTCCTGCTCATATTACTGGCGGTATCGTAGCTGTCTTAATTTTATTCATCGTATTCGGTGGCTTAAGTGCAGTTGCAAAAGTTGCAGAAATCCTAGTTCCAGTAATGGCATTTGCTTACATCGGCACAGCATTATACGTTATGATTACTAACATTACACAATTGCCGCATGTATTCTACTCCATCTTCTCTCATGCATTCACACTTGATGCAGCTGGTGGCGGTTTATTCGGTACCGTTATGATGACTGGTATCAAACGTGGTCTATTCTCCAACGAAGCTGGTCAAGGTTCCGTTCCTAACGCAGCGGCTACGGCTACTGCAAATCACCCAGTTGAACAAGGTTTAATCCAAGCGTTCGGCGTATACTTAACAACATTCATCATCTGTACAGCATCTGCGTTCATCGTTCTTATCATTGGCGATTACACAACTACAGGTCTTACAGGCGTTGCATTGGTACAACATAACTTGGCTCAAGAACTTGGTCCATGGGCTCCATACGCAATGGCATTGTTCATCGTTATGTTCTCCTTCAGTTCCCTAGTTGGTAACTACTACTATGGCGAGATCAACATCACTCATCTTACAGATAAAAAGATTTACCTAAATCTCTTCCGTCTTGGTGTAGTAGCAATGTCTTACATTGGTTCCGTTGCATCTCTTGAACTTGTATGGAATGCTGCCGATTTATTCATGGCACTTCTAGTTCTTACAAACGTAACAGCTATCGTACTTCTCAACAAACAAGCAGTCGCTGCACTTGCTGACTACGTAGATCAAAAACACCGTGGCATTAAAGTCCCTGTATTCAACAAAAAAGTACTACCTACTCAAGAAGGTTTAGTATGGTGGGGCGATGGCCAAACTACAGACAGCTCTGCTGCTGAAAAACATTAATCATTCGATTAATTAAATCATTACACACATAAGGGTTCTTATTCCTCCGAATAAGGGCCCTTGTTTTTTTGTGAAAGTTTTCAATTTTCATACTAATCTAGATCTACTATAACAAATGTATACACTAATTAAATACAACTAAAGAAAATTTATACACTACTTTTAAACAACTAGAGCAAATTTATACACTAATCTAAGGCTGCTAAAGCAATTCTCCTCTCTCCAACCACAGTGAGCAAAATCACAGTATTTATCTATATTTTTACCTACTTTCAAGGGCCTAAAACTATAGAATATATTTAAAAAAATTAAAAGGGTATTATGTATACAACGTCGAATACTTAAGTATGTGAAAATTTAGCACAATTAATAAATTTACTCTGATATTCAGGAGGCAATTATGAGCGGTTACAACCCATATGAAAACATGCTAAACACTTTAGACGTAGCAGCTGAGAAACTCGGCTACTCTCGTAGCGATTACGAAGTATTACGTCATCCAGAACGCGAATTGAAGGTAGCAGTACCTCTTCAACTAGATAATGGTGAAGTTCGCGTATACGAAGGCTATCGTTGCCAACACTCCACATTGCGCGGCAGTGCTAAAGGTGGTCTTCGCTTCCATCCAGATTCCGATGAAAACGAAGTTCGTGCATTGGCAGCTTGGATGACTATTAAAAACGCTATCGCTAACATTCCTTATGGCGGCGGTAAAGGCGGTATTAAAGTTGATCCTAAAACTTTGAACCCTCGCGAATTAGAACGCTTAACTCGTAACTTCGTACGTCGTATTGCGCCAATCATCGGTGTTAATACTGACGTTCCAGCTCCAGACGTAAATACAAACTCTCAAATCATGAGCTGGATCGCTGACGAATACAGCACATTAAAAGGTGAATGGAGCCCTGGTATCGTTACTGGTAAACCTATCGAAGTAGGCGGTTCCTTAGGTCGTAATGAAGCGACTGGCCGTGGCTGTCTCATCGCATTACAAAGTTACTTAGCTAAGAAAAACTTAGACATCAAAAATCTTACTGTAGCAGTTCAAGGCTTCGGTAACGTAGGTTCCGTAGGTGCTCGTCTCATCGCTCAAGCAGGCGCTAAAGTTGTTGCTATCGGTGACGTAAGCGTTAACATCTACAATCCTAACGGTATTGATGTTGAAAAAGCATACGAATATGCTAACTCTCATGGTCGTTCCCTTGAAGGTTACAGCGAACCAGGCATGACTACAATTGGTGCCCAAGAATTATTGGCTCAACCAGTTGATGTATTGTACATGGCAGCTCTTGAAAACCAATTGAACAAAGACAACATGGAAAACATCCAAGCTAAAATCATCTTGGAAGGTGCTAATGGCCCTACTACTAATG
>NZ_CAKPTN010000189.1 GCF_934190855.1 uncultured Veillonella sp.
TGGCGGCCGAGAAGGTGTTAGTTCTACAGCTCAAATTGCTAAGCAATTGAATGCACCTGTAGTACTAGTTATTGATTGTAAGGCTATGGGTGAAAGTGCGGCTGCTATTGCTAAAGGTTTCCGTGACTATGATCCAGAGGTAAATTTTGGCGGTGTCATTTTAAACCGTTTGGGTTCTGCTAACCACGAACGCATGGTTCGTGAAGGTATGGATAAAATTGGTGTACCAGTTATTGGTGCTATTTATCGTGATGACCGTATGCACTCTCCTGAGCGTCATTTGGGTCTCACACCGGTTACTGAAATCGATCCAACAGAGGCCATCAATACGATTCGTGAAGCCGTTGAGAAAATGGTCAATCTCGACCAATTATTAGACATTGCATCTAGTGCACCTAGTATTGAATTACCAGAGTCAGTAGATGCTAAATCTGTTGAAAAGCGAGTTAAAATTGGCGTAGCTTATGATGAGGCATTCTCGTTCTACTATCCAGCAAGTTTAGCGGCTTTAGAGGAAAAGGGGGCCGAGCTCGTTTACTTTAGCCCACTTAATGATTTAGAGATTCCCGAAGTAGACGGCCTTGTATTTGGTGGTGGCTTCCCTGAAATGTTCTTATTCCAATTGTCTAGCAATGAATCTATGAAGGAGTCTATCCGTTACGCTAATAAAGCGGGGATGCCGATTTATGCTGAATGTGGTGGTCTTATGTATCTTTGTGAAACGATTCACGATTTTGAAGGCTCCGTATATGACACAGTAGGCATTGTACCAGCTAACTGTGTAATGCAACAAAAATTGCAAAAGGTTGGTTATGTAACGGCAACTGCAAAGAGAGATACTTTGTTAGGGGCTGCCAATACATCCCTTCGTGGGCATGAGTTCCATTTCTCTACGATGGAACCGACTGTAGAAGACTTTCCATGGGCATTCCATTTAGAAGGGGGCCGCAAACCTCAATCTTATGATGGCGGTTATGCTACTGATAATGTATTAGCATCCTATTTACATTTGAACTTTGCTGGTTCTGATGAAGGAGCGCAACACTTTGTAGATACATGTGCTACGTATAAAGCTAAAAGGAGCTAATTATGAGTGAACGAGGCTTAATTTTAGTCAACACAGGTAATGGTAAAGGTAAAACTACGGCTGCTTTAGGTGTTGCGTTGCGAGCTGTTGGTCAAGGTTTTAAGGTTCTCATACTACAATTTATTAAAAGTGGTAATGGCTATGGTGAATTAGCAGGTCTCGCTAAATTGGGGGACCAAGTAGAAATTCGTTCAATGGGTAAAGGCTTTATCTACTATAAACGTGATGAAGTAGGAGAGGCTGAACTTGCTCGTCATAAAGAGGCGGCTCAAGCTGCTTGGCACACTTTGGTAGAGGAAGTTAACTCTGATACATGGGATCTCATCATTATGGATGAAATCAATAATGCCATTAATTACGAGCTTATCGATGTAAGCTCTGTAGTAGATATGCTAAAGAATAAACCAGAACGACTTCATGTAGTTTTGACAGGCCGTTATGCTAAGCCAGAAATCATTGACATTGCAGATACCGTAACAGAAATGAACGTAGTAAAACATGCTTATGAAAAAGGCATTAAGGCCGCAAAAGGCATTGAGTTCTAAGTATAAGCTATAATTAAATCTAAAAATTTCGAAAAAGACCTTGCTAAAACTATATCGAAAATGTATAATATAGTCATAAGCACAGTAGTGCTCAATATTCTTGACATTAAGTATGTATATAAGACTAACCAGGAGGTTAACTATGGCTGTACATGATTACATTAAATCCGGCGATTTCGCTACTGAAAAACACGTTCCTGTTATCGAAACAGTTGACACTGTAAAAGCAGGTGAAACTTTCCACGTAACATTGTCCGTTGGTAAAGACATCGCACATCCTAACACTGTAGAACATCACATTGAATGGATCAAATTGTACTTCGTAGCTGAAGGTACTCAATTGCCATTCGAAGTAGGTGAAATTTCCTTCAATGTACATGGTGACGGTGCAACTGCAAACGAAGGCCCTGTACATGCAATTTCTGAAGGTTCTTTGGCAGTTTCCTTGAACAAATCCGGTAAATTGATTGCTGTATCTTACTGCAACATCCACGGTTTGTGGGAATCCGAAAAAGAAATCACAGTTGCTTAATTAACTTAATCAACTAATAAAGACCAGCCTTAGGGCTGGTCTTTTTGCATATATTATAATGTCCGCAGAAAAAGGATTTTTGTATTAGTCCAGTGGAATGATTGCTGTACATCCCTTTACAGTGCTATTTGTTTATGGTAAAGTATATGCATATTGATTTTTAGTAAACATAGTTAAATGAGGGATTATTGTGGCCTTAATCGTTAAAAAATTTGGTGGTAGTTCCGTAGCTACACCAGAAAAAATATTTAATATTGTTGATCGCGTCCTTCGTGAGAAGCAAGCTGACGATAAAATCGTTCTCGTTGTATCTGCTATGGGTGATACAACTGATGACTTGGTAGCGTTGGCTAAACAAGTTACATCCAAGCCTTACGGTCGTGAAATGGACCGCTTGTTATCTACAGGTGAACAAGTAACGATTGCATTGATGGCAATGGCTTTCAACGAACGTGGTCAAAAATCTGTATCCTTAACAGGTGACCAAGCCGGTATTACAAGTAGTGATACTTTCAATAAAGGCCGCATTTTGGGCGTTGACCCAAATCGCGTATTTGAAGCGTTGGAGGAAGGCAACATTGTAGTTGTTGCTGGTTTCCAAGGTATTACTGAATATGGTGATATGGTTACATTAGGTCGTGGTGGCTCTGATACAACAGCTGTTGCGTTGGCAGGCGCTATGAAGGCTGATGTATGTGAAATCTTCACAGATGTAGACGGCGTTTATTCTACAGATCCTCGCGTAGCGAAGGAAGCTTTCAAATTAGAAGAAGTAACGTATGGCGAAATGCTCGAAATGGCTCGTCTTGGTGCAGGTGTAATGCAACCA
>NZ_CAKPTN010000190.1 GCF_934190855.1 uncultured Veillonella sp.
TGGTAGCATAAATGAATAACCTAGTTTAATGTATGCATCCACATGCAATCGAGCCGCATCTTTAATAAATTCAGCACCAGCTCCAGAGCATAACGCAATCGATTGAATCTCCTTAGGTGCAATACCAGCGAAGCGAATATTTGCCAGTGGCAAAGCTTCTTGTACCCATTCACGGAAGGTATCTAAACTTAATGCATTTGGCAAGCGACCTACTCTACCTAAATACTGAGTAGAAGCGGTAGGCTCTATCAAGGATACAACTTCATAAGCCACTTCTTCATAAGGATGTGCTGCTTTCATAGCCTCAATCACTTGGCTTAAATGGGTACCATCAACGATAGTATTTACTTGTACCTCAGGTGCCACCGTTAACGCACCTGCTTCACCGATAACAGGATTAGAATCTTCGTTACCAATAAAGCGACCTTCACCGTGAATACTAAAGCTACAGTGCTCATAGTTACCAATTTTTCCTGCCCCTGCATTCCCCATAGCATGACGAACTGCATCAGCAGAGCTTTCAGGTACAAAGGTCGTCACCTTATACAATGCATCTTCGCCAGTTTTAACAAAACCCTTTATATCTATAAGCCCTAATTGATTCGCTAACATATCGTTAAGACCACCTGGGGCAATATCGAGATTTGTATGAGCACTATAAACGGCAATCTTATGCTGAATCAACTGATGAATCATGCGACCTTGCACGGTATCAAAAGATAGCTGTTTTAACCCCTTAAAAATAAGTGGATGGTGGCTAACAATCAAATTATAGTTATGCTCAATAGCATAGGTGATAGCTTCCTCTGTAACATCTAAGGTCGTTAATATACCTGTAACTACTGCATTACGATCGCCCACCATGAGACCTACATTATCCCAAGATTCAGCGTAGGAACGGGGCGCTAATTGTTCCATCAACGAAATAACATATTGAACTGTTGTCATATAACTCACTTCCTTCTATCTATTTTCTAAAAGACTACGAAGAAACGCTACTTCAGCATCTAGTTCCTTATATTTATCGGTATGACTCAATGTATCAGTCATCCCATCTAGTGCACATTGGCGTTGATACATCAAATACTCAATATATTTATGCCAAAGAGGTGGGCGTTCTTGTTCTAAAAGAGCACCTACAGACCATAACAAGGAATCCTCTGGCAATGATGCATACACATTTTCATGATTTGCTGTGCCCGTATAGTTTTCTAGGCAATCTTCGCGAATCGCTAAAAACGCAGTGTATAATTTCCCTGCATCTTCAACAATAATTTCAAGAACGATAACATAGCCCCTTTGCACCATATACTGACGCAATTCTTTTTGCCCATTTTGTGGTTGTAACACATAGAACTCTAATGGTTCAGGCCCTGCATCTACGATATCGCGCATCAAAAAACCGCCCATACCACAGCAAATGGCACCATTTAGCTCGCCCTTCTGCGTTACCTTGAGACCATCCCCTAAACGGCAATCCACCTTAGACTCAAGCCCACGGGACTTAACATATTCTTTTGCAGATTCTAAAGGTCCTTTATGCACATCCCCAGCGACGACAAATTCAGCACGACCACGATTAATGAGCTCTACCGCTAAGTAGCCATGATCTGTACCAATATCTGCAATAGCATGAGCCTTTGGCACGATTGAAAACACCGCTTCTAAGCGGTCCATCATAGGTCTAGGTTCCATAATATCCTCTACTATTAGTATATAAAAATAACCGCCCTTGAATTCTCAAGGACGGTAGATATCAACATAATTGGTGGGCCCACCTGGGTTCGAACCAGGGACCGACCGGTTATGAGCCGGTTGCTCTACCCCTGAGCTATAGGCCCACAGTTAGTTTCTAGCTTATTAATTATACCGAATAGGCTAGTACTAAGTCAAGGCACACCGCATTTCTATGACTGTTTCATGAGCATAAAACGATGAATCATATTATCTTCGTTAAACACACCTTTTGTGGCTAGTGTCGTCGTTTGACTATCGGTCGATTTAATGCCTCGCGCACTCATACAACTATGGGAGGATGTAATATGAACAATTACATCTTCAGAGCCTGTTGCTAAAGAGATGACTTCAGCAATGTCTTCTCCAATTTTCTCTTGCAATTGTAAACGCTTACAACACATTTCTGCAATGCGAGGAATCTTAGATAAGCCAATAACTCGACCTTTCGGAATATAACCGATACTGATGCTCATATCATACATGAGCGCCATATGATGCTCGCAATGAGAGAAGCAAGTAATATCCTTAACTACTACCATTTGATTTGTATCTACTGCAAAGGTCTTGCCATACATTTCAGCAATCTCAGCATTTGTATACTGAATCCCTTCGTATACTTCTTCCATCATTTGTGCTACGCGCTTTGGTGTTTCCAACAATCCTTCACGGTTAGGGTCCTCGCCCAAGGCTTCTAGCAATTGATATATAAGCGATTCTATTTTTTCTGTATCCATATGTTCCCCTTTATATCAAAATGTTATCATACCTCAATACATCATACTATGTTGCGTAAGATACTAATACTACACATCCTAAATACACTATACACCTTTCGCATCTGGATCCCATATAAATTTATGGATTTGCAGTTGAAATCGCACATTCTGTAAGTTATATGTTTTCATATAATCGATAATAGATGCGGCTTCAATTTTACCCCACACAGGCGACACATAAATTTGGGCCTTTGTAGGATGTTCATTGATGATACGACGCATACAATCCAAGTCCTCTACAGAACCGACTACAAATTTAATTAAATCTTGTTTTCTAGAAACTTTAAATATATCTAAATTCATAGACTCTTCTGCCAAAGATGTTGGCGTCTTGTAATCGTAGGTAAACCACACATTATCTCTGTGAAAGCTCGGTATAATAGTACCATTTGTTTCAATATTGAAATCG
>NZ_CAKPTN010000191.1 GCF_934190855.1 uncultured Veillonella sp.
ACCATCACGAAGCCATTTCAAAAGCATCGCTGACACACCATGAAAATACATGGCTGTGTGAAAACATATTACCTCATCTTGACCTTTACCAGGGGCCTTCTTATCGATGTATTGCATCAACAAATCTAATCCTCGATTAATACTTGTTTCTGTCAGATTAATATCATCAGTTCTATCTGCTAACGCTTCTTTAAAAAAAGTTTCTCGCTCACTCATGGTCGTCACCATACGATCGACCAATTCACGCCAAGTAATTACATCTGCCCCGAGTTCTTCATACGCCTCTTCAATACGATGTACGTAAATCCAATTAATTAAATCATATTTATCTAAAAAGTTATTATAAAACGTACGGGAAGACATCCCACAATTCTTGGAGATTGCACCTACTGTGATTTTAGTTAACTGTTGTACCTCCAACAGTTCCATTAATGATTCCGCAAATAATTCCTTTGTTGTCAAACGTTTTACCATCATAACCTCACATTTGAACATTAAATATATCGTATACATTATATCATAATCTTATTACTCATAATAAAATGCTAAAAGAGTCGATTCAAACGAATCGACTCTTCCTACAATCGTCATTAACAAATGACATCTATATTATAAGCTATATATTATATGCCTAATATGATGATTACGCCAATAGCTCTACGACTTTCTTTTCCAGTTCTTTCATAGAGTCTTTATTACACCAAAAGTGTTTTCACATCATAATTGAATTTTGCCGTTGTTTCAGCCGCAGTTTTTTGCCATTCTGTTGGTGCTGTACCGTCTTTTTCAAGGAAGAATCCAGAGTCGAGGTATCGAATGATGATATAGTTAGAATCCTTTTGGTCAAAGCCATTACCACGACTGAAGTCGATACCATGACCTGTATTGCGCGTTACGATAGCTTCTAGTAAAGGCAATGTAATGGCATTTAAGGTGATTTTCATATCAGGGGAGTCAAAAATCTTTTTAAGAAATGAGCTAGGTTTCTCTTCCTTATAGACTAACAATTTGCTAATTGTACCATTAGATGCACATACTACGCGACGGATTTCATGAATAGGAATATCTACCTTACCATTTGAGATGACACCGTTTTTAATAGTAATTTCGCGTTTACCCATAATAGAATAATCTAGTGGTAATTGAAGAGTATCCAAGTTTGCAGGGAAGTCTGCTGTCAATTTATGACGAGCAAATGCTGCAATAATCGCCTTTGTTTCACGAATGTTATGACCAATGTTAGATTCTGTACGGTCCGTATCTAAATCTTGTCCTTCTATGTTTTTCCAATTGTGGTCTCTAAACATAATCGTATAATTAGAATTCGAATTTAGATATCTTGTAAGATATAGCTCATTTACAGCTTCAAAGTCGATGTCAGTTATCACCTGTCCATTTGCATCTTTACAGAGCACACCATTGTAACTAATTGTTAACGTACGATCATCACTTTCAAAAACAACAGGATTTGTGTCGAATACAGAAATCATAGCCCTCTCCTTTTCACGACTCTAAACACAACTACACTTGTACATATCAAGTGCGTTTACGCAATCCATTGATTAAATATATTAATCAAATGTTCTTAACCTAATCATACACCTTCTATATATATTTACACAAATAAAAAAGCTGATTCCGAAGAATCAGCTTTTACTATTTCATTCAATAGTACAAATGAAGTTATTGTGGAAATTAGATGCTTTCAACAGCAGTGATGGCAGCAACTTCTACAATGTCTTGAGCGGAGCAACCGCGGGAAAGGTCATGGATAGGAGCAGCCAAACCTTGAATCAATGGACCAATAGCTTCAGCATCAGCGAAGCGTTGAACCAATTTGTAACCAATGTTAGCAGATTGAAGATCAGGGAAGATCAAGATATTAGCTTTACCAGCTACATGAGAGCCAGGAGCTTTTCTTTCTGCTACGGAAGGAACGATGGAAGCGTCCAATTGTAATTCGCCGTCAAATTTGAAGTCTACATTACGTTCTTTCAAAATGTTAACAGCTTCTACTACTTTGTCTACTTCTGGAGTGGAAGCGGAACCTTTAGTGGAGAAGGACAACATGGATACGCGAGGATCAGCCATGCCAACAACTTTGCGAGCTTTTTCTACAGTGGATTCTGCAATATCAGCTAATTGTTCGCTAGTTGGGTTAGGCAATACGCCACAGTCGGAGAAGATGAGCACGCCATCATCGCCATATTCTTTTTTATCTGTGAACATAATCATTGTGGAAGATACAGTTTTAAGGCCTGCTTTAGTACCTACAACTTGTAATGCAGCGCGCAATACGTTTGCAGTTGGGCAAGCGGAACCAGCAACCATGCCGTCTACTTCGCCAAGACGAACAAGCATAGCGCCGAAGAATAAGCAGTCGCCTTTCATAGTTGCGTCAGCTTTTTCAGGAGTCATACCTTTTTTAGCGCGCAATTCTACGAATGTATCAACCATTTCTTGGTAACGAGCGTAGTTAGCAGGATCGATGATTTCAGCACCTTCGATGGATACGCCAGCAGCTTTAGCAGCTTCAGCGATTTCAGCAGGGTTACCTACTAATACAGGTGTGCAGAAACCTTCTTTTAAAATAGTTTCAGTAGCAACCAAAACGCGTTCGTCTTGGTACTCTGGCAATACGACTTTTTTACCTAATGGTTTTACTTGGTTTTTCAAATTTTGAATTAAATCCACGATTTTTGCCTCCTTAACATTGGCTTTACGCCATATCAATACTATTATTATAGCAAGTTAACGACTCTCTAACAACCACTCTAAGACATTTCGTTGTTGAATTCCATCGTAATTTGCGTTCTTATTTAACTCATCTAAGGTGAGCAAAAACTTTGGATATTGATCATTTACAGACTCAAGAGGTGCTAGTTCTCGGCTCAAAGTATTGGGGTCAAGCA
>NZ_CAKPTN010000192.1 GCF_934190855.1 uncultured Veillonella sp.
CTCTTTAGAGGGCCACCACTAGAGAAAGACCCTTATAGGGTCAGAGCAAACCACCCGTTCTACGGGTGGTTATGATTTATAAAATAATTTTCTAGGTATGATAAAAATCATTGGTTAATTGCTTAGAAATTTAGTATAATCATATCAATAATTATAAAATTCTATAGAATTTAAAAGTTTCATGAAGTGGAGAGGAGAGTGTATATGTCACATTATATAGATTTAAACAGTGATTTAGGCGAAAGTTTCGGTAATTATACATTAGGCATGGATAGTGAAGTATTAAATCACGTTACAAGTGCTAATGTCGCCTGCGGTTGGCATGCTGGAGATCCTCTCATTATGGAGGCCACAGTACGTATGTGTAAGGAAAAGGGCGTAGCTGTAGGGGCACATCCTGGCTATCCTGATTTGATGGGCTTTGGGCGCCGTGCTATGGCGGTGAATCCAGCTGAGGCAAAAGCGTATATGATGTATCAATTAGGTGCTTTACAAGCCTTTTGCGATAGTCATGGTGTTACATTACAACACATGAAGTTGCATGGTGCCTTTTATAACACAGCCTGTGTCACACCTGCATTGGCTGACGCCGTACTAGATGGGTTGCAAGCAGTAAATCCTAATGTTGCAGCTATGGTCTTAAGCGGTAGCTATATTGCTAAAGAGGCGCAACGTCGAGGTATCCCTGTGATTCAGGAGGTTTTTGCGGACCGTGGTTATACTGATGAAGGCACACTTGTACCTCGCACTGAACCAGGGGCTTTTATCAAAGATCCTCAAGAGGCTCTTGAACGAGTTCTTATGATGGTCAAAGAAGGAAAAGTAATAACCAATACGGGGAATACCATAGATATTGTGGCAGATTCTATCTGTGTTCATGGTGATAATCCAGAAGCGATAGCTTTCACACAGTATATTCGTGAAGGTCTCACGAAAGCGGGCGTAACGGTAGCTAATTTCCAAGAGCGCAAAAAATAAGTATTGTATATAGTATTAGTTCTATGTGGAGGTTCTTATGAAACCAATTACAGGTAAAGCTAGTTTCTCTGTCCTGTTAGGGGCAGCATTCTTGATGGCCACGTCCTCTATTGGACCGGGCTTTATGTTACAAACAGCGGCGTTTACAAATGAGCTAAAAGCAGATTTTGCATTTGCCATTGTTGTATCCGTTATTTTCTCTATTATTGCACAGCTTAATGTGTGGACTATCATTGGCGTATCCCAAATGCGGGGCCAAGATATTGCGAATAAAGTATTGCCAGGTCTAGGTTATTTTGTGGCATTTTTGATTTCCCTTGGGGGCCTAGCTTTTAATATTGGTAATATCGGTGGTGCGTCCATGGGTCTCAATATCATCTTTGGTATTGATACGACTACAGCGGCTGCTATTAGTGGTATTCTAGGTATTTTACTGTTTGCATCTAAGAAAATGGGTGGTGTACTGGACAATACGGCAAAAGTACTTGGTACAGTTATGCTTGTTTTGATTGGTTATGTAGCATTTTCTACAAATCCTCCAGTAGGTGAAGCCGTTACTCATGCTATAGTGCCTACACATTATCCTTGGCTTGCTACGATTACTCTTATCGGTGGTACTGTAGGTGGTTATATTACCTTCTCTGGTGGTCATCGTCTTATCGACGCTGGTATTACAGGTCAAGAGCACTTGAAAGATGTACGCCGTGCAGCGATTATGGGTATGTCTGTAGATGCCTTAGTTCGTGTGCTATTATTCTTAGCTGTTCTTGGTGTAGTATCCATGGGCTTTGTGCTAGATCCTAAAGATCCTGCTGGCTCTGCATTCCTATTAGGTGCTGGTGAAATTGGTCATAAATTATTTGGTATCGTATTCTTCTGTGCTGCATTAACCTCTGTTGTAGGTGCCGCATACACATCTGTATCCTTCCTTAAAACATTGTTTAAAGTGGTAGAACGAAATGAAAAATTGACTATCATGTCCTTTATCTTCATTTCTACATGTATTTTAATCTTCATTGGTAAACCAGCAACTCTATTGATTTTGGCTGGTTCTGTAAACGGTTTGATTTTGCCTGTTACGTTGGCGGTTATGCTCTTTGCAACGCATAAATCTGAAATCGTAGGGGCATACAAACACAATAAATTATTATATTACACAGGTTGGATTGTAGTGCTTGTAACATCTTATATTGGTGTAACATCTTTGAAAGGCATTGCTAAACTTCTAGGTTAATTTAATATCCGTGAAAGCACCATTATGTTCGTATCGAATGTAATGGTCCTTTCAGGTTATACAGGGAGGTACATATGAAGCCTACAATTTCACCTGTAGGTGATCGGGCTATCTCTATTGATTTTGGTCAAGTGATCGATCCAAAGATTAATCGACATATTAGACAAACTATAGAGCGAATTAAAGAGCTGCAGCTCGATGGAATTATTGAACTAGTTCCTACTTACTGTGCATTGCTCGTAGAATATGATGCAATGCTATATTCTTATTCTGAAATTTGTAACATTATTGAGCCCACATTAGAAGAAGGTACGACTGATACGACAAATGAACTGGTCACAGTTGTTGAAGTTCCTACCGTATATGGTGGTGAATTTGGACCTGACCTTAGTTTTGTAGCATCTCACAATCATTTAAGTGAGGATGAGGTCGTATCTATTCATAGTGGCACTGATTATTTAGTATATATGCTAGGCTTTATCCCTGGCTTTACCTATTTAGGTGGGATGGATCCACGCATTGCAACGCCTCGTTTGTCTTCGCCTAGAACCTTGATTCCCGCTGGCTCTGTAGGGATTGCAGGGGAACAGACAGGTACCTATCCATCTGACTCTCCAGGGGGCTGGCAAATCATTGGTCGTACGCCTGTGACC
>NZ_CAKPTN010000193.1 GCF_934190855.1 uncultured Veillonella sp.
GTAATACCTAAGTCACGAATCTTACCAATTAGTTGGCGAAGCACTTCAGTTTCACTATCGTTCATACCCGCCGCAGGTTCATCGAGCAAGATCAATTGCGGATGTGTTGCTAACGCACGAGCAATTTCAAGGCGACGTTGTTTACCATATGGCAGTGATGTAGCAACTTCTTCTGCATCTTCTTCAAGACCTACAAGCTTTAAAAACTCGTAAGCAATGCCACGACAACGCTCTTCTTCGATACGTTGGCGTTTTGTTTTCAAAAAGCTAGACAAGAAGCCAGAACCAGTACGACAATGCATACCGGTTAAAACAGTTTCAAGAGCTGTCATATTACCAAAAAGACGAATGTTTTGGAACGTACGAGCAATCCCCATTTCAACAGTTCTATGAGGTTTAATGCCTACTATAGACATACCGTCAAAAACGATTTCTCCAGAGCTTGCTGGGAATACACCAGTAATCAAGTTGAAGAGTGTAGTCTTACCAGCACCATTTGGACCAATAACACCAAACACTTCACCTTGTTTAACACCAAAGGATACACCGGTGAGAGCTGCAACGCCACCAAAGCTTTTACTTACTTCATTTAATTCTAATAGCATTCAGTTCCCTCCTATCCTTGTTTTTCTTCTTGTTTGCGTTTATACGCTTCAAAACGTTCTGTTAATACTTGAGATTCTGGAATATATGGAGCCTTTTTAAAGCCTAACTTGCGACTAATTTTGTCTACCATAGATTCTGTTAAAATACCATCTGGACGAACAGCCATCAAGATGACAAGTAAAGCACCATAAATGATATCTCGATAATCGGATAAGAAACGCAATACTTCTGGCAACAATGTAAGAATGAAGGAGCCGAGTACGGAACCCCATACTACATTAGAACCACCAAATACAGGGAATAACAAGATTTGTACTACTTTATGGTAGCTGAAATCTGTAGGATTAATAAAGTTTGTAATGTGAGCATACAAACCGCCACCGATACCAGCAATGAAAGCGCCAATAATAAAAGCCATCATCTTGTAGTAAACAACGTTAATCCCCATTAATTCTGCCGCATGATCATCAGCTTTGATCGCTGCAAAAGCTCGACCAACACGGCTATTATTGATGCGTACACAGAAAGCAATAATTAAAACTAGAATAGCCAACAAAATAATGATAGCTATCAAGTTACCCCAGGTAACAGCATCAAGCCCCATTAGGCCATCCATATCGAATTCATAAGCGTAGTTCGTTAACTCTTGAGGAATGGACGGGATACCAGATAGACCTAAGGCACCATTTGTAACATCTAAGTTCAAGAAAATAACGCGTACTACTTCACCAAAACCAAGGGTTGAAATAGCAAGGTACAAGCCTTTAAGTCGTGTTGTTGGTAAACCAATAATAACTGCTACAAGACTTGCCACTAAGCCACCTACTAAAATGCCAACAACTATAGGCAAATCAGCTTTCAAAGAAAGCATAGCACCTACATAAGCACCTACACTCATAAAACCAGCCGCACCAAGAGAGAGCTGACCACTAGCAAGTGTAAAGTAAATAGAAATACCCATGATGGCATTGATGATGAAGAACATCACGATCTGTAGATAATACGGGTTTAATAAATCCATTACGGTCTACCCCCTTTATCTTTAGAACCAAACAAGCCTTGAGGGCGCCAGAACAATAATAAGATAATGAGGCCAAAGGCAACGGCATCACGGAATGTAGAAGCACCATAGGCAACAGAGAAGACCTCTGCTACACCAAGGATAAAGCCACCAACCATAGCACCAGTAATATTGCCAAGACCACCTAAGATAAGTACTGCAAGACCTTTAAAGCCGATGATAACGCCCATAGTAGGTTCAATAGCATTAAAGGATAAGCCTACTAATACGCCTGCAGCTGCACCTAGAGCAGAAGCAATCATTACGGTAACAGAAATAATCATGGTAGGATTAATACCTAAAAGAGCAGCTGTTTCAGTACTCATAGATACGGCACGAATGGCCTTACCAATTTTAGTTTTTTTAATGACTACATTTAAAATGAGCATTAAAACGATAGAAACACCTAAACCAATGATTTGTACCATAGAAATTTTAAAAGCCCCAAAGTCGATGAGACCACCAATATAATCTGGTGGGAAGGATCTTGTTTGAGGGCCCCAAAGCAATAATGCCAAGCTTTCAATAAAGATAGAAACACCGATGGTACTAATAAGTGGTGCCAAGTGAGACACCTTTTTCTTGCGTAGTGGACGAAGGGCCACAAATTCTAGAAGATAACCGAGGATAGCGCCTACTGCCATAGCTACGATAAGGGCTACAAAAATGTTAACGTTAAAAATTGTTACCATAAAAAGACCAACGAAGGCACCTATCATAAAGATGCCTCCGTGAGCCATGTTGATAATATTCAAAACACCGAACACAAGTGTTAAGCCAATAGCGAGTACAGCATATAAGCTACCGAGGGTTAACCCGTTAACTAATTGTTGTAAAAACACTATACTACCTCAACTTATTTTGTTAATGCGTCAAATTGACCGTTTTTAATTTGTAATACTTGAACTTCCATGGAAGGATCGCGTTTTTCGTTGAACTTGAATTGACCAGTTACACCAACGAAGTCAGCAATGTTTTTCAATGCTTCGCGGAATTTTTCGCGATCTGTTGTGGAGCCCGCTTTTTTCAAAGCTGCTTCATAGAGATATACTGCATCATATGCTTGTGCTGCAAATTGGTCAGGTTCTTTACCATATTTAGCTACATAAGCTTTACGGAAGTCTTTAACCTTTTGGTCTTCTTTATTAGGGAACCAAGGTGTACCAACGATAACGCCGTTAGCTGCATCACCAGCAAT
>NZ_CAKPTN010000194.1 GCF_934190855.1 uncultured Veillonella sp.
TCTTGATCAACCATAACAAAGTTTTCTTTTAATGTGTCGACATAGGATGCTGCATTTTTGATAATAATTTCATCAGCACCTAAGAAGCGATGACCACGTGTTACATTACTAGATTTTACAGTAGCAAATTCTACAGGGATTACCTCTTCATCAAGTAATGCTACAAGCCAACGTACAGGACGTACAAATTTAGCATCTAAATTGCCCCAATGCATGGATTTAGGGAAGTTAAGACCTGTAATCAATTGAGGTAACATATCTGTGACGATATCTTTTGCAGGTACGCCTGCAGTTTTAGTTTCAGCATAGATATAGCCATCTTCTACAACGAGATCAGCTACATCAAGGCCTTTACCGCGAGCAAAACCAATAGCAGCTTTAGTGGCATTACCGTCTGCATCGTATGCGATAGATGCGGAAGGACCTTTATGACGTTCACTAATTTCAGCAGATGTGTCAGCAAGACCTTTCACGATAAGAGCCAAACGACGTGGTGTGCCGTATGTTTCGATGCTTTCAAAAGGAAGATGGGCATCATTTAATTTTGTTTCAGCCAAGTGTTTCAATTGACCTAAGATATTTGGCATAAAGCCGGCAGGAATTTCTTCTGCACCGATTTCAAATAATAAATCCTTTGCCATCTTATTTATCTCCTTTCAAAAGTGGGAAACCTAATTCTTCGCGTTTAGCGAGGTATTGTTGTGCACAAATACGAGCTAATGCACGTACGCGGCCGATGAAAGCAGTACGTTCGCTGATGGAAATAGCACCACGGGAATCAAGCAGGTTGAATGTGTGGGAACATTTCAATACATAGTCGTAAGCTGGTAATACATAGCCGGCTGCACAAACGCGTTTTGCTTCTGCTTCGTACATATCAAACAATTTGAAAAGCATATCTGTATCAGCTAATTCAAAGTTGTAAACGGATTGTTCAACTTCGTTAGCATGCCAAACATCGCCGTATGTAACATTTTCATTCCATTTAAGGTCATATACGTTTTCTACGCCTTGAATGTACATAGCCAAACGTTCTAAACCGTATGTAATTTCTACGGAAACTGGTTTACAATCGATGGAACCAACTTGTTGGAAATATGTGAACTGAGTTACTTCCATACCGTCGAGCCATACTTCCCAACCAAGGCCCCAAGCGCCCAATGTTGGAGATTCCCAGTTATCCTCTACGAAGCGGATATCGTGATCTTCAGCGTGAATACCCAATGCAGCCAAAGATTGTAAGTACAATTCTTGGATGTTATCTGGAGATGGTTTTACGATAACTTGGAATTGATGATGTTGGAACAAACGGTTAGGGTTATCACCATAACGACCGTCTGCTGGACGACGAGAAGGCTCTACATAACATACAGCCCATGGTTCAGGACCAATAGCATGTAAGAATGTAGCAGGGTTCATTGTACCTGCACCCTTTTCGATGTCATATGGATTTTGAACGATACAACCTTGATCGCTCCAGAATTTTTGTAGATTTAAAATAATCTCTTGAAATGTCATTGCTGCCTCCACTTTACACAACCGACATAAAATCAACCATTTCGTTACAAACAAAAAAGTCCCTGTAACGAAAAACGTTACAGGGACGAGTATACCCGCGGTTCCACCCTATTTGGCTTGCGCCCTCTTTTTTCTATGTTGGCCTTTACTAACAGATACCTGCGTTCCTGCCAATGCTCTACAGCGCCTTCAACCAAATGTGAGCTTACACCATCCTCACTCGCTAGAGAGGTTTACTACTCTGCTTCATCGCATATATTATACACAATATTGTAGCAATATAGAGGGATGAATGTCAAACTATTCTTTTATACACGTAAAGCTAGTTTCAATACAATAAAAAATATTGAGAAACAAACAAAAGAAGTTAAGTAAAAGTCATTATGTATCTCAGCTCCAGTCATAAAATCATAAGACATTCCATATATAATGGAAGTCAATGAAAATAATGCAAATACATAAAAAAATAATTTTTCCATAATATTCACTTAAATATTTCCCAGAATAAAAAAACTATTCCAATTATACTAAAGCAAACAATTATAATAATAGTCAAAGAATTATTTATATCAAAATATATTTTTGATATCCCTTCCAATGTTCCTTTCTTATAACGATAATAAAATATATATTCACCAGCCAAAATAAGGAGTAATGTGCATAATATATTGATTTTTTCAATACCATTAATATGCTCAAACATGGAATAAAGATTTAATCCTCCCCATATATTACTAAATAAAAAAACAATGATAAATTTTTTGAGATTATTACGTTGATTTTTAATTAACATATAGTTAGATAGTAGTAAACCAATTAATAAAAGTTCCATATCTTTTATTTCTTCCATTCATTTTCAATATCTTTAATTTTATTTTTAATTTCTTCATTAGTAATATTAATAGTTGGTGAAATTGTCTGATTAACTATCAAACCACCAGAAATAGCAAAGAAAACTCCTTGACCAATACTTAAATTGTTAGCATATGGACTCATAACTTGCTTACCTGCATATGCAGTAGCTAATAAATTTGCAGCACTAAGGCTTAATCTTGCTTTTATCGCTTCACTTCCAAAATCACTAACCCCTGCTAAATATTTACCTTCAATACTCTCAAATCGAGAGTTATTATCCAAAAACTTAGGTACAGCTTGGCCAAAAGTAACTGCAGTTCCACCGTATTCAAGACCTTTATAGTCTGTCATATAACTCACAGTATCAGCCATTATACCAATGCCAGTGTCTGGATTATTGATAACCTCCATTACTGACTCTTTTTTTTGTTCTAAACTTTGCTTACGACTAATAGAGTCAGTTTCTGCATTTCGATAAATAACATA
>NZ_CAKPTN010000195.1 GCF_934190855.1 uncultured Veillonella sp.
ATCATAGCCATTGCGTTTCGCATTTTCACGAGCATTGATAATGGCGGGTTCTACGATTTCAATACCTATTACATGTTTAGCTTTATGGGCCAAAAACAATGAAATGGTCCCCGTACCACAGTACGCATCAATAACTGTTTCATCCCCTTTAAGGTCCGCATAAGCTAATGCTTGGTCATACAGTACTGTAGTTTGTTCTGGATTCACTTGGAAGAAGGAGTGTGGAGATAAGGTAAACCTTAAATCCTTAATGTGATCTGTAATCGTCCCATCCCCATAGAGAATATTATTTTTAGGTCCTAATATAACATTAGTTCGCTTACCATTTACGTTATGAACAATAGTTTCTACTTGAGGAATTCGTTCTGTTAATTTATCTACCCACTTTTCTTGGTGTGGTAAGTAATCTGTAGCAGTTACAAGGATAATCATCCATCCAGATTGTCCAATACGACCGATTACATGGCGTAGTATACCTTTGCCGGTATGTTCATCATACGGTTCAATATCAAATTCTTTAGCGATTTGGTAACACGCTTGAGCAATGATATTATTCCCTTCATCTTGAATAGGACAGTTTGTACCTTGTACGATATCGTGAGATCCCATCGCATAGAATCCCATTTGAATATCGCCTTTAGTACCGCCTACAGGCATTTGCATCTTATTGCGATATGCCCATGGTTCTTTAGGTCCTAATGTAGGCTTAACAAGGTCTGGATTTTGATGACCAATACGCTCGATAACGTCCTTTACCTTTTGTGTTTTTAGTGAAAGCTGTCCTTCATAGGTAATGTGCTGTAGTTGGCAACCTCCACAGAATCCATAAAGATCACAACTTGCATCGATACGATTGGGAGCCATCGTAATAATTTCTAAGAGGCGCCCTGTAGCATAGGTTTTTTTAACCATATCAATAGCTACTTTCACAGTTTCTCCAGGTAAGGCAAAAGGCACAAATACAGTAAAGTCATCTACACGACCTACCCCTTCACCGCTGCTACCGATGCCATGAATAGTTACCAATACTTCATCACCAAACTTAACAGGCGCATTTAAAATAGCCTGTTGTTTTTTAGATAATTGGCCGTTTATAGCTTGCTGTGAATTAGAGCGATTACTTCTTCTATGTTGTTTAGATTGTTTTTTACGAGATGTACGATTAGTACCGTTCATTACGCGTCTCTTTTCTTCCAAATTTTAATCATACCTGTCACAATAAGAACGAAGAATACAGTGCCGAATTTAACGAGTAATTCTTCACCTTGAATATATGGCATAAGAAGTGGATCTTCCACAATCATTTCGCCTGCAACCCAGCCAAGGAGTGCACCACCAGCCCAAAGAATGGCAGGGAATTTATTGATGATACGAGCAAATAATGTAGAGCAAAATACGATAATTGGAACAGTAATTAACATACCTGCAATAACAAGCTCTAAATGACCTCTAGCAGCCCCTACTACACCGATGACATTATCAATACTCATCATAGCGTCAGCTACAATAATCGTCCAAATGGCACCCATTAATGAATTCTTAGCTTCGATATGTGCATCTTCATCGCCACCTTTTAATAATTGAATGGCAATCCATACAAGTACAAGGCCACCACCTAAGTGAATAAGAGGAATTAAAGTAAGAGCCTCTACTAAAAGAGTAGCAAATACAAGGCGCATTACAATGGCACCTACTGTACCCCAAATCACGGCTTTCTTTTGTAGTTCTGGAGCTAGCTTACCTGCTGCCATACCAATTACTACAGCATTATCACCAGCCAGCAAAATATCAATTAAAATAATCTTACCAATGGTTACCCACGTGGCAACTTCTAAAAATTCCATTCTGTACGTACCTCAATTCAGTCTACTAATTCAATAACTATACCTTACCTATACCATAATTTTTCTATTTTCTCACCAACAAAGAGAGGTATGAGTTTACATAAAAAAATCTCTCCTCCTATGATTAGGAGAAGAGATATATTCTATTATTTTTTGAGCTTTTTAGCTACCAAAGATGCCCCTACTACGAGTATTACTGCAGCAATTTTGATGAATAGTGCATATGGTTCAACACTATGAGCAATCAATGTATCCTCTACTGCCATACCAGCACCTACCCAGCCAAGGATACCGCCGCCAACGTATAGGATAATTGGGAAGCGTTCGATGACTTTCACAAATAAAGTACTGCCATAAATGATGATTGGTACAGTTATGAGCATACCAATAGCTACCATTGTCATATGACCACCTGCAGCACCAACTACACCGATAACATTATCGATACCCATGATGCCGTCAGCAATAACAATAGTTGTAATGGCTGCGCGTAAATTATCCTTAGCTTCGATATTATGCTCGCTTTCATCATCAGCAACCAGCTTGTATCCAATCCATAAGAGGAGGATACCACCTATTAAACGAAGTGCAGGAATATTGTTCAATGCCTCTACAAATAGGAATGCCATAACAAGGCGTAAAATAATGGCACCGGCTGTGCCCCAGAAGATAGCTTTCTTCTGTAAATGTGCTGGCAAGTTACGAGCTGCCATACCAATTACAATGGCATTGTCACCAGCAAGTAAGATGTCGATAACGATGATCTGAAGCATCGCTAATAAACCTTGTACAGATAAGATGTCCAATGTATCCTCCTTAGAATATAACTATAGTATATATATTATAATCGATATAGTTCAGTAGTGTAAAATTCAATTTGTAAAATATATATTCATTTTTAGCATACTCCATTCATATTAATATGAGAAGCATAACACTACAAATGGAAGTTCTAGGATATAAAAAATCATTAATTATAGATTCATAAT
>NZ_CAKPTN010000196.1 GCF_934190855.1 uncultured Veillonella sp.
ATCCAGCAAATTCCATGCGCATGATTGGCGTTACTGGTACTAATGGTAAAACGACAACGAGCCATATGATTCGTCATATTTTGAAAGCTCAAGGACATAAAGTAGGTGTTATTGGCACTGTTCATATTATGATTGGTGATACATCATATCCTATTCATAATACGACACCTGACGTAGTAGATTTACAACATATTCTTCATCAAATGGTGGAGGAAGGTGTTACACATTGTGTAATGGAGGTTTCCTCTCATGCCTTAGCACTAGGTCGTGTATCTGGTGTTGAATATGATACAGCTGTATTTACTAACTTGACGCAAGATCATTTAGACTTTCACAAAACCTTTGAAAATTATTTGGAAGCAAAATGTAAATTATTTGAACAAGTTAGTGAAACTAACCAAACTAAATCTGGTAAGGGTGCCATCATCAATATCGATGATGCCTATGGCCATCGAGTTGTTGAAAAAACTAAAGCGCCTATCATTACCTATAGTATTGATGGGAATGGTACATTGAATGCTCATGATGTTGATATGACGCCTAAATCTAGCCGTTACACCGTATCTTATGATGGTCGTGACTATACGGTGGCTATGAATACGACAGGTCTGTTTAATGTGTATAACACATTAGCAGCAATCGGTGCTTGTTTGTTAGAAGGTATCTCTATGGAAGATATCGATAAAGCCTTAAAAACATTTAGCGCTGTACCTGGTCGCTTTGAATTAATTGAAGAAGGTCAACCATTTGCTGTTGTTGTAGATTATGCACATACACCAGATGGTTTAGAAAATATTTTACAAACTGCAAAGGCTATTCAAGAAAATCGCATTATTGTAGTCTTTGGTTGTGGTGGTGACCGCGACGCTACTAAACGTCCTATTATGGGCCGCATTGCTGCACAATATGGCGATGTGGTGTACGTTACATCTGACAACCCTCGTACCGAGGATCCTGTACAAATTGTGAAAGATGTAGAGGCAGGCGTTAAAGAAGGTCTTCGTGAAGGCTCTCACTATGAAGTTATCGTTGATCGTCGGGAAGCGATTCAACATGCAATACAAAATGCAAAACCTGGGGATATTGTATTGATTGCAGGTAAGGGGCATGAGGATTACCAAATCTTAAAGGATAAAACGATTCATTTCGATGATCGTGAAGAGGCGCGAGCAGCCCTCAAGGAGATCTAATATGGCAGAATTTACATTGTCTCAAGTGGTAGAAGCCACTGGTGGGACGAGTACACATACCGACAATATTAAGTTTTTAGATGTGTCTACTGATACAAGAACTATTGAATCAGGCTTTTTATTTGTAGCCTTAAAGGGTGATACCTTTGATGGTCATGATTTTATCAATACGGCTATGGAAAAGGGCGCTACAGGTGCTATCGTAGAAAAAGGTCGCGCCGTAGAAGGTATTGCTTGTATCGAAGTAGAAAATACCTTGGTTGCATACCAAAACTTGGCACGCTATCATCGTCGCCGTTTTGATATTCCTGTAGTAGCTATTACTGGTTCCTCTGGTAAAACTACGACAAAGGAAATGGTGGCTGCTGTATTAGGTACAGAATTTAACGTTTTAAAAACAGAAAAAAACTTTAACAATGAAATTGGTTTGCCAAAAACATTGTTGCGTTTAACCGCAGAGCACGAAGCTTGTGTTGTTGAAATGGGTATGCGTGGACTTGGTCAAATTGAAGAACTCGCATTAATTGCGGAACCAACTATGGGTATTATTACCAATGTTGGTACAAGCCATATCGAGCTACTAGGCTCTCGTGAAGCCATTGCTGAAGCAAAAGGTGAGTTGATTCGTTGCTTACCAGAGAATAGTGTAGCGATTCTGAATGAAGATGATCCTTATGTAAAAGCAATGGATAGCCTTGCTAAAGGTAAGACTATTACTTATGGTATCGAACGTAATGCTACATGCATTGGCAGTCATTTGCGCTATAAAAAAGACGGCATTAAATTTACATGTAAATGTTATGATGAAGTATTCGATATCTTCCTGCCTATGATTGGTGAACACAATGTATATGATGCGTTGGCAGCTATCGTAGCAGGCCGTGTGTTGGGGATTAAATCCAATACAATCCGTAAAGGTTTAAGCGAGTTTACAGGCACTCCAATGCGTCAAGAAATCGTACCATTTGAAGATATTGTTATCCTAAATGACGCATATAATGCAAATCCTTCCTCTATGGCTGAAGCAATCAAAGCTCTAGGTCAATTAGAAGGGAAACGTAAAATTGCCATGCTTGGGGATATGCTTGAACTTGGTGATTTCTCTGAGGAAGCACATCGTGAAATTGGTCAATTATTGGCTGAAGAGGGCTATAGTGTAGTATTCACCTTCGGTGATGCAGCTGCTTTCATAGCTAAAGAAGCGAAAAAAGCAGGCTTAACTACATTCCGATGTAATAGCCATTTAGAAATGGCCAATGCTTATAGCGATATTCGTGAAAAAGGGGATGTTATCCTTGTAAAAGGTTCCCGTGGTTTGCGAATGGAGCGCGTTGTTGAAGAATTAAAAGATCGAGAATAAAAGATAACGGCTAGTTGTATCTAGCCGTCATCTGTTTATTAGTAAGTAGAGGATTCATATGATATATCATATTCTATTAGCCTTTGTAGTGACCTTTATCATTACTGTGGTGCTAGGTAAAATCGGTATTCCTATGTTGCGCTCTTTGCACGCACAACAAAGTATTCGTGAAGAAGGTCCTGAAAGCCATCAAGCAAAAGCTGGTACACCGAC
>NZ_CAKPTN010000197.1 GCF_934190855.1 uncultured Veillonella sp.
CAAATTGACAGCATTGATGCTGTATTAGTCGCTGAATTTGAAAAAAGACTATCCTTAATTAAAGAAATTGGTAAATATAAAGATGAACATCATTTGCCACTTGTAGACGAAGAACGGGATGAAAGTATCATTGCTATGCATCGTGCTAACTGCAACGATGAATCTTTAGCGAACTATGTGGAAAACTATATGAAAACTGTTGTTTCCATGAGTAACGAGTACTTAAAAGAAAATATGCATAAACATATTTTCCTCATCGGTATGCCTGGTGCTGGTAAGACTACAGTTGGTAAGGTTCTTGCTAAAGAATTAGGTAGAGACTTCTTCGATTTAGATCAAACCATCCAAGATAAGGTTGGTAAATCTGTACAAAATATTTATATTCATGATGGCAAAGATGCTTTCACTGAATACGAATATACTACAATCAAAGAATTGATTCACAATAAACCATCTGTTATTGCTACAGGTGGTGGTACAGTTACTTATGATAAAACTGTTAATTTAATGCGCAATAACGGTCTGGTTGTATTCGTTAACCGCGATGTAAATCATATTTTAGATGATTTGGATCTTGAAATTCGTCCACTTGTAAAAGAAAGTATCGAGTATATCTTTAATGTATATGAAGAACGATACCCATTATACGAAGAAGTGGCGCATATCAAAATTGGTAACGAAGGCAGCATTACCGATGCGGTGCAAGAAATTATTGAAGCCTTGCCTAATACGGAGAAATAATGGACGCCATACGAGGATTTGTATACCGAACTATATATGAGAATACACAGCGTACATATTGCGTGTGTATCCTCAAAGATTATAATGAGGAATACATTACTTGTACCGGCAAGTTCGAGTCTCCTAAAGAAGGGGAAGATATTGAAGTACGAGGCCGCTATGTAGAGCATGAAAAATATGGTCGCCAATTCGATGCGAGCAGTGTAGAGAAGTTAAAGCCCGATAATATGGGTGCTGCTAAGACATATCTTCTCAATCTAGGCATAAAAGGTTTTGGTGAGAAATCTGTAGAGAAGGTTCTCGACTATTTCGGCATTCGTATTCTTGAAATTTTAAGAGAGGAACGTCCCGAAGAAATTAAGGATGTTCCTGGTCTTCGAAAAAGTGTTAAGGATGAACTATTTAACACTTTACTTGGTGAAGGTATTTTATCCGATTTAAATCACTTTTTTGAAAGTCACCATATTTCTTCTAAATGGAGTAGGACTGTATATACTTATTATGGCGTTCAGTCTGTAGCCGTTATAAAGGATAATCCTTATACCTTGTTGCGTGTGGCGCCGGATATGCTCTTTGGTACGGCTGATACACTGGCGAAACATCTAGGTATTACTGGTAGTGATTCTCGCCGTTTAGAGGCTGGTTTAGAATGGATTTTACGTAGTTTAGATAATCAAGGTCATACATGCTTGCCTGTAGATCAACTGATAGGTCGCTTAGATGATCTTTTACAAACTGATGTAGATGATATTGCTAACTTTATTGAAAGTCTTTTAGAGCAAGGTGCACTGTATAGCACGTATTACGAAGATATTTTATATATCTATCCGCCAGAAATGTATGTTTCTGAAGTGGAAGGCGTTCACTATACTCGGGAATTTTTACTAGAAGCTGATCCAATTGCTCTAGATATTCCAAGTTTTATTGAAAAGTTTGAACAGGATAACCATATTACCTTTGGTGATGCTCAAAAAGAGGCTATACAGCTTTCGTTTTTTGAGAAGTTTTCCCTCATAACTGGTGGCCCTGGTACGGGTAAAACTACGATTATTAAGGCTTTAGTAAAAGGGTTCCAACTTGGTGGCTTAGGTCGTATTATTCTTTGTGCTCCTACGGGCCGTGCTGCGAAACGACTCACAGAGGCTACTGAGTTTGAAGCAACTACGATTCATAGATTATTAGTACCTGTTCAAGGTAGTGATTCCTATGATTTTACTAAAAATGAAGATGATCCATTAGATATTGATGTTATTATTATTGATGAAGCATCTATGCTCAATGTTCGTTTATTCTATTCATTAATGGCCGCTATTCCTAAAGAAGCCCATGTTATTATCGTTGGCGATGTTGATCAATTACCGCCTATTGGAGCTGGTTTTGTATTAAAAGATTTGCTTGATAGTGATTGTGTACCTTATACACGACTCAATCAGATTTATCGTCAAAGTTCAGGTAATACTATCGTTGAAAGTGCTTATGCTATCAACCGTGGAGAAATGCCGAACCTAGATGGTGTGAGTGAAGAGTTTTCCTTTATTCCTGTTAAGTCTTACGACATGATGATGAAAGCCATCATCGATGTATATAAACGAGAACGGGAATATGTAGAGGATGAATTAGATATTCAAATTATTTCGCCTATGCGCCGTGGAGAAGCAGGTAGTACATTGATATCACAATACGTGCAACAAGCTGTTAATCCACCGGATAGCTATAAAGGGGAAGCACGTGTAAATGGTATAACGTATCGCGTTGGCGATAAGGTTATCCAAATCCTAAATGACTATGAGTTAGAGGTCTTTAATGGCGAAATTGGTGTAATTTATGCTATTACACGAACCGACATTTGTATCCGATTTATCCATAAAGAGGTTCGTCTACCTATCGATGAAGCTCATATGATTATGCCTGCTTATGCTATTACAGTTCATTAGCGCCAAGGTAGCGAGTATGGTGTAGTTATCATTCCATTTGTACCACGCTATGGTGGTATGTTACAACGTAATTTGTT
>NZ_CAKPTN010000198.1 GCF_934190855.1 uncultured Veillonella sp.
CCCCCATTCCTTGTTCTCTAGCATAAGGATAGGAACGAATACTAAATACCATAGACCAACGACTCATTAAAGGCATCATAATAAGTGCAATAGGAATGAATTCTGCACTAGGAATGGCAGCTAATAATTGCCATTTTAAAAGAGTAACAAATACAAATGCCACAACCCCAAAGGAGCCTATACGGCTATCTTTCATAATTTCTAGTTTTCGTTCTCTTTCGCGACCGGAAAATAAACCGTCACTAGTATCCATTAATCCATCCGCATGAAGTCCACCGGTCAGTAAAAATTCGGCTACAACGATGATTAACATCAATGGCATTAGAGGAAGAAACGGAGATAATACACCGTATAATATTGCCAAAATAAGACCTATAATAAGGCCTACATAAGGAAAGGCTACTACAGATTTACCAAAGTCTTCTACGGTCCATTCTGTTTGGTTTACAACTTTTAAACGTGTTAAAAATTGTAATGCTATAAAAAAAGGTGTCATTATGAATTCATCCCATAGGTAATGGCTGTACTAATGATAACCATTAGTATAGTCGTAACATACATCATATAAATTGTTCGCGTAATATGATTACGATTTAGCTTTTCAATAGGATCCCCCATATATTCACGGAAAGTCATCTTTTTGAAATACTGGTTGTAACCACCTAAACGGATATGTAGAGCCCCTGCTACAGGTGCCTCCGCATAGCCTCCATTTGGACTAGGATGTTTTTTGGCATCACGCAAGCCAATTTGTACTGCTTTTTTAGCATCAAAGCGTAATAAGAATGCAGCAATGACAAATAAAACAAAGGTAATTCGTGCAGGAATCCAATTTAATGCATCATCTAAGCGCGCTGCTACACGACCAAAATATAAATATTTTTGATTTTTATAACCCAACATGGAGTCCATAGTATTGGCAGTTCTATACAGAATAGCCCCCATAGGACCACCAAGAATAAAGAAGAATAAAGGTGCAATGATACCATCTACAGTATTTTCAGCAATCGTTTCTACTGTAGCGCGAGTAATTTCACTTTCATCTAAATCTTCTGTATCACGGCCTACAATCCAAGATAGCTTTTGACGAGCTTCTACAATATTATCTTGTTTAATGAGTTGACTAATAGTAAAACCTGCTCCAGCTAATGATCGTGGAGAAATCGCAATATACAGAATGATGACCTCAAGAGCATAAGCTACCCACTCATTAACAACGGCTCCAAGCCATAATATTAAAGAAACTATAATATATACTGATACAAGTATTAGTCCAACAGCTATACCACCGTACCATAATTTCTTTGTATCATTATCGGTATCCTTATAAAGAACGGCTTCAAAAAAGGATATAATACGACCAATAATGGCAACAGGGTGGTACTTACTATTTGGATCACCAATAATTAAATCTAGCAAAAATGCTAAAACTGGTATGCATACATAGTTATATTTAGTAAACCAGTGCAAAATATCTAAATGTTCCATATATCTCCCCTACTAACCCAAGGTAGACATAATATAATCCATATCTAAATGTTCCTCCACAATGTCAGCTAAACGATCATATGCTGCATTTTTATGGTCAAAGTAATGGAATACTACATCTAATGGCTTTAATCCTTTTCGTTCACGCAATTGATTGATAATAAAGCGTCTAAACTCATCATTATCAAATACACCGTGAATATATGTGCCCATTACTTGATGATTACCATCGATGAAACCATCGATAACATTAACAGCCTCTTCACTACGGCTTGTAATAGTAAAGCAACGCGTTACTGTATCCACTAATGGTGTAGTATCACCCATATGGATTTCATAGCCTACTAAATTCTCACCTGTGAAAGTACCATTTAAGAATTTCAAATCGGACACATTAAATTGTACTTGATGTGTCGTTTTTTGATCCTTCATAGTCGTAGAAGATTCTACAAGGCCAAGACCTTCTATCTCCTCAATATCACCTTCCATATGATGCGGATCATAAATCGTTTTACCTAACATTTGATTGCCCCCACAAACACCAATAACTGGAGTTCCTTGAGCAGCCAACTTTTTAATTTCATCAGCAAAACCTGTATCACGAAGATATGTTAAATCTGCCAATGTATTTTTAGAACCTGGTAAAATAATTAAATCAGGTTTACCAATAACATCGCCAGGGCCTACAAAACGAACAGATACATCAGGCTCATAATTAAGAGCATCAAAGTCTGTAAAATTAGAAATTTTAGGTGTTTGCATTACTACAACTTGAATTTCTTTAGAACCACTATTGCGCTTATTTTCTAATGCTACAGAATCTTCTTCATCAATATCTAGATTTTCAATAGCAGGAATAACACCTACTACTTTTTTACCAGTTTTTTCTTCAATAAAAGTAAGTGCTGGTTCTAGCAATTTAATATCCCCACGGAATTTATTAATTACTATACCTTTAATAAGGTCACGTTCTTCTTGTTCTAGTAGTTCTAATGTACCTACGATAGAAGCAATAGCACCTCCACGATCGATGTCAGCAATGAGATATACTGGAGCTTGCGTCATTTTAGCAATGCGCATGTTAACAATATCATTAGCCTTAAGGTTAACTTCTGCAGGACTACCTGCACCTTCAATAACCATTACATCAAAATTAGAGTCTAAGAAATTGATAGATTCTTTTACCTTATCAAGGGCAGTTAAAGAGTAATTTGTATGGTATTCCTTAGCACTATAGACGCCTACTGGTTTACCC
>NZ_CAKPTN010000199.1 GCF_934190855.1 uncultured Veillonella sp.
CTATATTATAGTAGCATTATTTATTTCTTTCGTAAATAAGGCGTAAGCCTTCCAATGTAAGCATAGGTTCTACATGGTCGATGCAATCTGTAGCACTGCTGATAAGTTGTGCTAAACCACCGGTAGCCACCACAGTTACATGGTCGCCCATTTCTGCTTTCATACGAGATACGAGGCCTTCTACTTGACCTACATAGCCATAGAACATACCAGACTGCATGGAGGATACTGTATTGCGGCAAATTACTTGACCTGGATCTCTTACATCGATACGCGGCAATTTAGCAGCTCGTTGGAATAAAGCCTCCGCAGAGATTGTAACACCTGGTGTAATGACACCACCCATGTAATCACCATTTCCTTGCACAGCACAATAAGTTGTGGCCGTACCAAAGTCTATGATAATTAAATCACCTTCATAAAGTTCATGTGCTGCTACAGCATTTACGATACGGTCAGCGCCGACTTCACGAGGATTATCATATTTAATGGCGATACCTGTTTTTGTACCAGGTCCTACAATAAGAGGATTTACATTGAAGTAGCGCAAGCATACGCGCTCTAATGTAGGCATCAATGGTGGCACAACTGAGGAAATAATGATATCTTTAATGTCTTTCACATCCACCTTGCGATCGTGGAAGAATAAGTTCATCATCAACATGCCATATTCATCAGTGGTACGAACTCGATCCGTGGAAATACGCCAGTGACCTACAAGCTCTGTCTTGTCGTATACACCGAGAACAATGTTGGTGTTGCCCACATCAATTACTAATAACATGAATGCCTCCTATTTACGCGGACGAATTGATACGTCCCCTGCCATAACACGTTTAACAGTCCCGTCTGGGATTCTTACTAATAAATTACCATCTTCATCAATATCGGTTGCTACCCCTTCATAGGTATTACCAGGCGCACGAACCTCGATTTCTTCACCGAGAGTCACCGATAATTGACGCCATTCATTGAGAGTGTCCTCAAAGCCACTATCGAGAACATCATAATATTGATGTTCTAGTTCTTCTAATATAATTCTAAATGCTTCTGTCCGCTCAATATCGATGCCTTCCATCGCAAGGGACGTAGCAATTAATTTTAATTCTTCTGGTAGCTCTTCTTGTTTTGTTTTAACATTGACACCTATGCCCATCACAATATGAGAGATTTCCTCCATAGAGCCAGACATTTCGGTCAAGATGCCAACTAATTTACGACCATTCACAAGAATATCATTGGGCCATTTAATGCCTGCATCGGTGAGTCCCATTTTATGGAACGCTTTTGTTAAGGCTACGGCTGCCATCAATGTACATTTCGGTGCTTCTACAGGTGCAAAGTCAGGGCGCAAAATGAGACTAAACCATAGACCTTTCCCAAATGGAGAATACCAACCCCGCGATAAACGACCTCGGCCAGCAGCCTGTTCCTCTGTTACAACAACAGTACCTTCTTCTGCACCTTGTTGTGCTAAGCGACGAGCTTCTAGGTTTGTAGACTCAGTAGTGTCCATATAGACATACCGTTTTCCAAATACATCTGTTTTTAAGATTTGCTTCATTGCTAATGGACTCAACAAATCAGGTTCCTCCAATAATCGATACCCCCTCTTGGTATAAGATTCTATTTTGTAGCCTTTTTGACGTAATGCCTTGATATGCTTCCAAATAGCTGTACGCGAAACATGACACGCTTCCGACATATCCTGTCCCGATACGAAACCACCTTGGTTTTGTCTCAAGAATTCTAATACTTCATCACGCATAGTTTAGAGCCCCTTTCTTTGTCAACCTAGGTTTACAATTCGATTGTACAAGTGTACCCTGTAAAATGCAAGGGTTATTTAAAAGAATTAATGGTATAATACATGTAGTATTAAGTTATACCTTATGCAAAAGATAACAATAGTATGGTCTATCATTATCTAGGGAGATATATGAAACAATTTACATTAGAAGAAAAAAATGAGGTTCTAGAGAATCCCTTTATCCATATTCATAGAAAACTTGATGTCCTATTAAACATAGGCAAACTACTCATGGAATGTGGTGCAGATACAAATCGAATTATTGAAGAGATGTTAAAATCAGCCACATTTATGGGGATACCTCATAATTACTTAAATATTCATATTTCATATACCACTATCATGGTGAATCTATTGCATAAAGAGCGTTCCATAACAGTTTTTAGAAAAACACCTGTCCATGTTCCCAATATGGCCATGATCAATGCCGTATCTAAACTCACATGGCGTGCCTTTGAACGACATTATTCACTTACAACTTATGAACAGTTAATTTCAAAATTAGATTGCACTATTCCAGTATATCCTGATTGGATAAAGGGTATTGCTTGTGCCCTCGGTTCAGCAGGCCTTGCCTTTTTGTATAGTGGCGATATGATAGCTTTTATTGTAACTGTTATTTGTTCTCTAATCGGTTATTTTGGTCGTACCTTATCGGTACGCTTTGGTTGCAATGAATATGTAGGCATTACAATTGGCGGCTTTGCCGCCATGGTTTCTGCCTATGGTTTCTATTCACATATTGAACAAGATTCGTTAGTTTACGTTCTTGTTTGTTGTACCTTATTTATGATACCTGGTGTACCGCTTATAAACTCCGTTATCGATAC
>NZ_CAKPTN010000200.1 GCF_934190855.1 uncultured Veillonella sp.
ATTAATTGCGCCTCGTGAAATCTATCGTGGCCATGATATACAAAATCTTGCGAAGCGTTATGAACTGAGTGCAATTTGTCGTAGCGATATGACAGAGCCTGTGCATGAAGGTATTCCTGTTGTTATTTTGGACACAATTGGTGAGCTTGGTCGTCTTTACAGTTTAGGGGATATCATCTTTGTAGGGGGTTCTCTTGTGAAGACTGGGGGCCATAATATTTTGGAACCTGCTGCACATGGCAAGCCAATCTTGGTTGGCCCACATATGTTTAACTTTAAAGAAATCTTCGCACTATTAAATTCTCGCGGTGCTTGTGAACAAGTAAAAAATGGCAAGGCCTTAACAGCTATGGTTTTACGCCTATCTAAGGATAAGGCACTAGCAGAAGAAATGGGACGACATTGTCTTGAGATTATTCAAGAAAACCGTGGTGCTACACAACGTAATACACAAGAGTTGCGCTTGTTGTTTGAGAAACATCAAATTATTCCGTAAAGCTATATAATTTGTTTAATTAATCTATGATTTTACATAATCGGAGGGATCACCTATGAGTGGGGAAGCATTATTCAAATCCATAGTTAGTGGTGAAAATCAATCCATATTAGGTGATATAGCTCGTTCTAGCTTAGGCTTTTTAAGTAAAGGTTATGAGAAGGCTGTATCAATGCGCAATGCTAAATTTGATGAAGGCAAAGGCGTTACAAAAGTTGCAGTACCTGTTATCAGCGTTGGTAATATTACAGCAGGTGGTACAGGTAAAACACCGATGGTACGATTTATCTGTGATGTACTCACTCAAAAGGGACTTCATCCTACGGTGCTTAGCCGTGGTTATCGAGCAGAAGATAACAAGAAGAATATCATTATTTCCAAAGATGGCACAATGCTTGTAGAACCAACTATTAGTGGTGATGAAGCTTGGCTACTTGCAAAGGTTTTGCAAAAATCTAATGTTATTATCGGTCGTGAACGGTCAAAATCAGCAGAGATTGCTATCAATGAACTCGGTGCTGACTGCCTCGTTATGGACGATGGTTTTCAACATCGCGCATTAGCTAGAGACATTGATATCGTGCTTATTGATGCGTCTAATCCGTTTGGTTATGACCATGTATTACCTCGTGGCTTGTTGCGTGAACCACTTAGCGGGTTACAACGGGCTAATATCATTGTTCTTACAAAGGTAGACCAAGTGGCACCAGGCATTGTGTCTGCTATTCGGAAGCGCTTATCGCAGCTAGTTCCCAATACACCTGTTTATGAAACTACGCATAAGCCTCAATTTATGTATACGTTGGATGAGTGGGCTAATGGTACAGCTGGTGCTCCTGTAGACTCCTATAAGGATAAGCGTATTATGGCCGTTAGCGGTATAGGTAATCCACAATCCTTTACACAAACATTGACTGATGTAGGCTATAATGTGGTTCATACTTTACCATTTGGTGATCATCACGACTTCACTAATGATGATGTAGTAGACATTTGGAAAGAAGCGTTTGCTCATCAAGCCGATGCCATTTGCATTACAGAAAAGGATGCGGTGAAGTTAAGTCAGTTGCATGCAATTGAAGACTTTAAAATACCGATTCTAGTGCTATCTATAGGGATTGAATTTATTTCTGGAAAGCAAGAATTCATAGAAAATTTAGAGATTTAGTGTATAATAATAAGATACACGAATAACAGAAATGGGGTTTTATTGTGAAGTTTGGATGTGTTATTCCTGCTCGTTATGGTTCTACTAGATTACCGGGTAAACCATTAGCTGATATCGCAGGAAAGCCGATGATTGAACGCGTTTACGATCGGGTGTCCCAAGCGACAAAAACAGCATGTACTATTGTTGCTACTGATGATGACCGCGTCTATTCTGCAGTTCAAAATTTTGGGGGAACTGTTATGATAACAGACCCTAATCATCCGACAGGGACTGATCGATTAGCAGAGGTTGCTAGTCATTATACTGACTTAGATGTAGTTATCAATGTTCAAGGTGATGAGCCTATGATTGAGCCAAACCTTATTGATGACTTGGCCCGTCTTTTTGAAGAGGATCCAAACTTACAAATGGCTACCGTAGCTACTCCTTTATTAGAGGAGGAATATGATGAGCCGTCAGCGGTTAAGGTCATTTTAAATAATCGCAATGATGCGATGTATTTTTCTCGATCTTTAATCCCATACCCTCGTCATGATTTTGTGCGAGCTCCATTAAAACATATTGGTATCTATGCGTATCGTAGAGATTTCTTATTAAACTACGCTAAGATGGAGCCAACTGCAGCGGAGCAAACAGAATCATTAGAGCAATTACGAGCTCTTGAAAATGGATATACTATTCGTGTTATTCTTACAGATAAACGATTTATCGGTGTAGACACACCGGAAGACTTAGCTCGTGTAAATGCAATTTACGAGCAAGAGGAGAAATAAATGAAAACAGTTCAAATTAAAGATATTACAGTAGGTGGTGGCAAAGGCTTATTTGTTCTTGCTGGACCATGTGTTATCGAGGACTATGATCGCACATTAGCCATTGGTAAACGGGCAAAAGAAATTTGTGAGCGTTTAGGTGTTCCTTACATCTTTAAAGCCTCTTTTGATA
>NZ_CAKPTN010000201.1 GCF_934190855.1 uncultured Veillonella sp.
ATAATAGAATGAGGAGTGATTGTAGTGATAGTTGTAGGCATGGAAAATGCAGAATCCAACATCCATAGTACAGCCATAGTCCATCCAAATGCTAAATTGGGCAAAGATGTAATCGTAGGCCCCGGAGCTGTAATCGGCGAGAATGTCGAAATTGGCGACGGCACAAAAATCGGTGCAAATGTTGTAATTGGTGGTTGGACAACCATTGGCAAGCGTTGTGAGATTTATCCAAACGCATCTATTGGGTTGGAACCGCAAGATTTAAAATTTAAAGGCGAAAAAAGCTTTTGTAATATTGGCGATGAAACGGTTATTCGTGAATTCGTAACTATTAGCCGCGCTACTGGAGAAGGTGAAGAAACACGTGTAGGCAATAACTGCCTGCTTCAAGCATGTACTCATGTGGCTCATAACTGTATCGTTGGCAATAATGTAATTATGAGTAACTGTGCAGGTCTCGCTGGTCACGCTATCGTTGAAGATCGCGTGGTAATTGGCGGCCTTGCTGGTATTCACCAATTTGTTAAAATCGGTCGTAATGCAATGGTTGGCGGCATGGCGAAGGTAGTACAAGATATTCCACCTTATGTTATCGCTGATGGTCAACCGGCACGTGTTATCGGTCTTAATTCTGTTGGTTTGTCTCGAGCAGGTATTTCTGAAGAAGTACGCCGAGATTTGAAACAAGCTTTCCGTATTATTTATCGCTCTGGTTTTAGTTTATCCAAAGCTATTGAAGAAATGGAAATGCAACTTGATTCTTCCGTAGAAATTGAAAACTTATTACGCTTCTTGCGCAATGCCGATCGTGGCATTATGCGTACACGTCGCGACTAAATCTAAAGACCTCGTACATAGTACGAGGTCTTTTTGTGCTCTAAAAAATTCTGACAAAATGATGAAGAAAAGGGCATAAACCTTAGTGTTTTAATGGTAAAAAGTGGCTATTTATAGTACAATATATTGTATATGATTATGTCTTTTTTTAGACAATCAGTATAAATTTAAGATTACTAATTGATATATAGGCCATAGAGCCATCTAGGAGGTAAAGTCTTGGCAAAGGTAGGATTAATTGCGGGCATTGGTGCTTTGCCTGTAGAATTCATGCGCGCCGCTCATGTATTGGGTCACGAAGTGGTTGTTATCGGTGTGGTACCTGATATTGACCCAGCTCTAAAAGCTGAGGCCGATGCTTTCTATGATATTAGTGTTGCTAAACTAGGTAAAATCTTCAAGACCTTAAAAAATGAAGGTGTTGTTGAGTTAACTATGTTGGGCAAAGTAACTAAGGAAATACTTTTTAAGGGACTTAGTTTCCCTGACTTGAAAACATTAGGTGTTCTTAAACGTCTAAAAAATCGCAAAGATGATACAATCATGCTTGCCATCGTTGATGAAATTGAAAGAGAAGGTTTTAAAGTATTAGATCAGACGGTATACTTAAAACCATTTATGCCAAAGGTTGGAGTGTACTCAAAAGCACAGCCTACAGAAGAACAATGGGCAGATATATGCTTTGGCTTTGAATTAGCGAAACAAATGGGTGGTCTTGATATTGGACAAACCGTTGTTGTTAAGCATAAGGCAGCTATGGCGATTGAAGCTATTGAGGGGACTGACAAGTGTATTTTACGCGGTGGTGAACTTGGTCGTGGTGATGCTGTTGTAGTAAAAACAGAAAAACCAAATCAAGATGTGCGCTTTGATGTGCCTGCAGTAGGCATAAAAACTTTGATGTCCATGATTGATAGTGGTTGTAAAGTGCTGGCTGTTGAAGCGGAAAAGACTATTTTTGTACAACAACAAGACGTTCTTGATATGGCCAATCGTCACGGTATTGTTATTTGTGCTGTAGACCAAGAATTTGTAAATTCCAGAAAGGATGCATAATGAAAGTCATGTTTTCTGCCGGTGAAGCATCCGGTGATACTCATGCGGCAAGCGTTGCCAATGCATTGAGAGAAATAGATCCTTCTGTAGAAATGTTTGGCATGGGCGGCACCTTGATGGAGCGCGCTGGTGTTCGCATTGTATACGACATTAAAAACCTTGGCGTCATAGGTATTGTTGAGATTGTAAAATCCTTACCAAAATTCTTTAAATTACGGACCTACTTAAAACGCGTCATGATGAAGGAAAAACCAGATATCCTCGTTTGTGTAGATTATCCGGGGTTTAATATGAAACTTGCTGCTGTAGCACATGAATTGGGGATTCCAGTTCTATACTATATTGCACCTACGATTTGGGCTTGGCACAGCAGTCGTGGTAATACCATTCGCAAATATGTAACAAAGGTAGCATCTATATTTCCCTTTGAAGCTGAAGCGTATCGCAAATATAAATGCGATGTAGAGTTCGTAGGTCATCCATTATTAGATATCGTACATCCTACGATGACTAAAGAGGAAGCTGAAGAATACTTTGGTGCTCGTAAAGAAGCTAAAAAGGTATTGCTCATGCCTGGTAGTCGTAAACAAGAGGTTTTATCCTTGCTTGATACGATGTTAAAAAGTGGTGAGCAATTGATGGCAAACCATGAAGATATTCAATTCTTCTTGCCTCGTGCACACACTATCGATC
>NZ_CAKPTN010000202.1 GCF_934190855.1 uncultured Veillonella sp.
GCTATATACAAGGTGTTCATGTACATAGAAGATCATAGAGTGATCAAATTGTAAAATTGCGTCCATAACTTCCTCTTCTATTTTTGCTAAATGATAATTATTGAGAATTGATTGATAATTTTTCTCTTGTATTGAGTAATCTATTCTTACATACATGGATTATGTAACAAATGATTTCTCATGTATAGTTCAAATAATAGCCTAAACTATTTGTATCATATGGTCAATAGTTTAGGCTATATTTAATAAAATCTTTAATTATGATTTCTTTTTGTCCGTTTTTTTAGGTGGATTTGGTGGCGCTGCAGGTGTTGCAGGCATCGTAATAATCGTATCTACTGGATCATATATAGACTCAAAGGAATCTGTTTGTGTAACCCAGTTACCATAAGTAATGGTTCTATACGTATTCATTGTTAATCCTACATGCCCTTCCTGCACTTCTTTTTCTTTTAGTGCTGGATCTACTTTAGTGATAGTCTTATTAGGAATTTCGCCATAATCACCTACAGAAATAGATACATTTTTAGGCTTATCTTGAGCTGTACCTATAATGTAGATCGTTAACGTGCCGTTATTCATAACGCTTAGGATATAAATAGATTGTTGGTAAGGGTTTCTAAACTTAAAGTCTAGATAGCCCCAAGCTACTGTAGCATCACGACCAGCTTGAATATATCCTACTGGCTCAAAGTGCGGCGTACGCTCAATAATATTCATACCGGATAATAAAGCTGTATTAAATATGGTAGAACTTACTTGGCAAATGCCACCGCCAATCCCTGGAACCAATTTACCATCGATCATAACAGGTGCATCATCATAGCCAGCCTCTGCAGTACGTTCACCTACAACATCGTTAAAGGAGAACTGTGCTCCTGGTTTAATTAGAGTACCGTTTATTTTATCTGATGCTAATTGAATATTATGGGTTCTGCTTTCATTACCAGGATCATACTCCGTAGTGTAAGAAGCTAATACCGTATTCAATGGTTTTAAATCGGCATCACTTACTTTTACCGTATTCTGTGTAGTAAATACCATAGATAAGGAATTAATACTATCACCGGCCTGTAAATCATCCTTTAATTTTTTAAGAGTGGCGTCTATATCGATACGTTTACCTTCTTTTGCAGGATGTAATACAACTTGTCCATTTTCAATGGTAAGGTATGCATCATGTCCAGGTGTATCAATAGTTTTAGCTAATTCACTAAGATAGGTTCTACCTTTTACTTCATCAAGCTTATATTGTGGTTTAAAATGATGACCGTAGAATAAGGCATTAAACCTATTTGAAAGTAATGTCCACATATCGTCTTCATAGCCATATGTAGAAATAGCTTTTACCATGGCGTCTGTATCGATTTGGATTCCTAAATCATGATATGTAGCTTGTTGTTTTTTATTATTGCCTATATCAATAGATATAGATTGTGGAATTTTAGCATTTAGCTCTTGTAAGCGAGCCAGTAATTCAGTCTTAGGTGTATTAGATAGATCTGTATTGTTGTAATAAACACCATAAGAAACATTTTCTGTTGGAATATATGAACAGCCGCTCGTACCTAAGAGGACAAGCATAGTTCCTATTAATATATATTTCTTGTTCATTTTATTTATAAACTCTCCCGAATTTGTTATCACATTCTTTAATTATAGCATATTAGTGTCTAATCTATGGTACAATTATATTGATAATTTTAGGGTAAGGGTGAACTATGTCAAAGTCTAAAGAGCAACAGAAACATTTCTATTTGCGCAATAACGATGCGCTTATGAATAGCACTAAGTTGTCTATGAAAGCAAAACAAAGCATATTGTTATCTAAGGCTGAAAATACTGTTGATGCCTACGAATCGGATTGGGACGATTTCGTAGATTGGTGCACTTATCAGAAGGTATCTTATTTTCCAGCTACACCAGAAACAATTGTGAATTATATAAATGATCTAGCTGATTATGCTAAGGCTAATACAATATCTCGTCGTATTAGCGCCATATCGGAGAATTATAACGCCTCTGGTCATAGAGATAATCCCTGTATGGCACCTATTGTAAAACAAGCGTTACGAGGGATTAGACGTTTAAAAGGTACTTTTCAACAAGGTAAAACGCCAGTTCTACTAGAAGATATTGAAGATATTTTAGAGTGCATGGATAAACTAGATGTGCCTGAGTTGCAATTATTACGTGATAAAGCAATTCTTTTAGTTGGCTTTATGGGTGCTTTTCGTCGTAGTGAAATTGCGGCTATTACAGTAGAACATCTTCAGTTTTCTCCACAAGGTGTTGAAATCTTTGTACCATCATCAAAAGCCGACCAAGAAGGTCAAGGCGCTGTAGTAGCGATTCCTCATCTATCTGGTTCTCCTCTAGATGCAGTACGTGCTTTACAGCAATGGCTACGTGCCTCTGGTATTACTGAAGGACCTGTATTTAGAGGCTTCACTAAAAATATGTCACTTCGTAAAACCGCTATATCCGATAAAATGATTGCAGAAATCGTAAAGAAATACATTTCTCTTATTGGTCTTGATCCATCAATGTATGGTGC
>NZ_CAKPTN010000203.1 GCF_934190855.1 uncultured Veillonella sp.
CACCTGGTCGCCTACTAGATCACGCTAAACGAGGTTCTTTACATCTAGATTGTATTCGCCGTGTTGTACTAGACGAAGCGGACCAAATGCTTCATATGGGCTTCTTACCTGATATTGAAAGCCTCATTAGTCAAACGGATGCGAATAGACAACTACTACTATTCTCTGCAACAATTCCAGACAAAATCCGGAACCTTGCAAAGGCCTATATGTCTAAACCAGTTTCTGTAACAGCGGAAGGTAAACATGTTACTCTCGAATCGATTGATCAACGAGTGTATATGATGAACCCTGAAGAGAAAACAGAACGGCTTATCAAAATGATTGAAGAAGACAATCCGTTTTTAGCCATCGTTTTCTGTAATAAACGAGAAGGTGCTGTTCGTTTATCTTATGAATTGACTGCAGCAGGCCTCAACATCGCAGAAATGCACGGCGATTTAACGCAAGGACGTCGTACACAAATTTTACGTGACTTTGCTAAAGCGAAAACACAAATCTTGGTGGCTACAGATATTGCAGCTCGTGGTATTGATATCGAAGGCATTACTCACGTATATAACTATGATGTACCTCGCGATGTAGATTACTACATTCACCGTATAGGCCGTACAGGTCGAGCTGGTAATACGGGTGTGGCTGTAACCTTTGCAACGCCACAAGATGAATCTTGGTTACGACGCATCGAACGCGCCATCCAAGCGACGCTGACAAAATATACTAAAGATGGTCAAATCAAAACTAAAGGTAACGCAAGTGCTGCACCAAAACGTACAAAAGCATCTGGTAAACCAAAAGTAAGCAGCTCTTACCAAGCTACTAAGGCTAAGGCACACAAAGCTCGTGGTCACAAGGGCGCTAATACACGTCAACGCCGCGCCTCTACATCTCAAACTGGACGTCGTGGCAAACGTAGGTAATATTAAGAGTTATTGTGCTCTAGCAAAATTAATATAGAAATTTTACTACATCACAAACTATATCAACTAAAAAGACGCGCACAGCCTAGCTGTACGCGTCTTTTTAATATCAAACTACATTAGTAGTTTCTATATATTATTATATATTTAACTAAAATAGAGTACTATTTACTTATTTGCGTAAATACTTGGTACTCCATCTACATCGGAGCATTGCGTTTTACATTGAGATCGATTACTACAAATCCAGTTTACTCGACCTCTTACCTCTTGCTTTACAAAATAACCTTGCTTGCATCGCGGACATTTATATTGTTTATCTGCATCAGAGACTTCAATATTGCTTTCACCATTAGGATTCATACCTTCAACAGGTTGCGTATGCTTGCATGCAGGATAATTGGTGCAGCCTAAAAAGGCACCAAATTTACCATTTCGCTGTTGTAGACGTCCCTTATTACACTTTGGACAAAGAGGCAAAGAGGATAAATCAACGCTAGCATTATCCATCGGGCGTTTACGGTTTTGATTCGTTATAGTACGAACCACGTTTGGCATCATTTGACCAGAACTGCCTTGTTTATCAAAGCCTAGCTTATCAATCAAATGCTTCAAAAACTTAATCTGATCAGACAAGAAGGACTCTAATGTGTCCTCCCCTTCACTCATGAGCGCCAACCGTTCTTCCCAAATAGCCGTTTCATCAGGATATAGCAATTCATCAGGTAATGCATCAACTAAGAGATAGCCCGTTTCAGTTGGTGATAGAACCTGCTTCTTCCCAGATGTTTTCATAAATCCACGGCTGATGAGCTCATCAATAATATTAGCGCGAGTCGCCTCTGTACCAATACCAGAAACAGCTTTTAACTGCTTTTTCAGATCTTCATTTTTTACAAACTTGTGAATTTCCTTCATCGCTTGCAATAAAGTGGATGGAGTAAAGCGAGATGGTGGCTTGGTTTGTTTCGCATCTACAGAGGAATCTGTATATAGAACAATGTCGTTCTTTTTAACTGCCGGCAAATGATCTGCTTCTTCAAGAACCTCTTTTTTAGGATCTGATTCTGCCCCACTTTCATCGGTTAAATCAGGTTCCTCATTATCGGTGGCAGATTTAGATTTTTGTCGTTTATAGAGGGCTTTCCAGCCGTCTTCAATAACAACGCGACCATTAGCAACAAATTCTTCCTTACATTGCTCTACTACAATTTTAGTTTGCTCATAAACATGTTCCCCATAAAACTGAGCAATATAGGCTTGGCTGATAAGGAAATAAATATTTCGCTCCTCACGAGATAAGCTATTTATATTACAAGCGACCGTGGTCGGAATAATAGCGTGATGGGCTGTAATTTTCTTTTCATTCCAAGCGCGGCTCTTAATAGATCGGTCTGCATCGGTAGCCCACTGCGCTAAACGCTCATCTCCAGCATTCTGTAAATTGTTGAGAATTGCATTGCGATCACCATATTGATTCGGTGGTAAATATTCACAATCAGAACGTGGATAGGTGGTCAATTTCTTTTCATATAATTTCTGTGCCGTATCAAGCACAGTTTGCGGATCATAGGAAAAGGCTTTACCTGCCAACACCTGCATGGATGACAAGGATAAGGGTAAACGT
>NZ_CAKPTN010000204.1 GCF_934190855.1 uncultured Veillonella sp.
AGCTGGTGCTGCCTCTATGGATGCAGCATGTCAAGAAGAGGATATTTTCAAAAACCCTGCTTTACTAAGCGCTTTATTGAAATATATTGCATCTGAACGGTATGGTCGTATTATTGAAGTGTTTATGCCTTATAGTGATGCTCTTCATTCTTTGTCAGACTGGTATGTGCAACTTTTATCCGAATCTCTAGGCAAGATGAGTAATACTTGCTTGCCATATGGTCGTACACCAGTAGCTGCAGTAGGCACTATGGATATGCACGCTCAAGTTCAAGAACATCAAGAAGGTCGTCTCAATAAGGTCGTTCAATTTATTAAGGTAAAAGACTGGAAACATAATCTCATCGTGCCAGATACGTATAGCCAATATGAACGCTTACGCTCTTTATCTGATGTGGGAATTTGTGATATTTTAAATATTGCCTTAGATGCAAATAGAGAGGCATTGTCTAGTGACAATCGCTTTAACATGACTATAACTGTACCAACTTTAAATGCATTCCATTTAGGGGAAATTATGTTTATGCATTGTTGGGCTGTTTATTTCGAGTCTATTTTTGCTGGCGTTGATGCCTTTGACCAACCAGGCGTTGAGGTCTATAAGCGTCTTATCGGTCCTAAATTAGCTCGTGCTAAGGACACAGATAATTCATAAGGGGGAACTATGAATATTTTAGTAACAGGTGGTGCTGGTTATATTGGGAGTCATACTGTACGTGCCTTACAACAAGCAGGCTATACACCAATCATTGTAGATAATTTATCTCGCGGACATGTAGAATCGATTCCTGAAGGGGTTACATTCTACAATATGGATATTGCAGATCCTAAGTTGATAAATATTATGAAAGATCATAATATCATTGGTATTATGCATTTTGCAGCCCATTCTCAAGTTGGGGAATCCATGGTAAATCCAGCCATTTATTATGAAAATAATGTAGTTGGTTCTTATCACCTCACTGAGTCTGCTCGTACTGCAGGTGTGAAACATTTTGTATTCTCTAGTACGGCTGCCGTATATGGTGAGCCTGAAGTGGTGCCGATTCGCGAAGATGCTCAATTGCAACCTACCAATGTATATGGTCGCACTAAATTGATGATTGAAGAAATGTTATCTGATTATAGTTCTATCTATGGTTCTACATACGTAGCTTTGCGTTACTTCAATGCGGCTGGCGCTGACCCATCTGGTACGATTGGGGAGGACCACCATCCAGAAACTCATTTGATTCCGCTTGTGCTCGATGCGGCTCGTGGTAAAAGAGAGCATATAACAGTATTTGGTACTGACTATGATACAGCTGATGGCACATGTGTGCGCGACTATATTCATGTTAATGATTTAGCGGCTGCTCACGTATTGGCTATGGACTACTTGCGTAATGGCGGTGAGTCTCAAGTATTTAACCTTGGTAGTGGTAATGGCTTCTCCGTAAAAGAAATCATCGAAACTGCAAAAGAGGTAACAGGCATCGATATTCCTGTTCAATATGGTGACCGTCGTGCTGGCGACCCAGGTACTTTGATTGCTTCTTCTGAAAGAATCAAAAACTTACTTGGTTGGGATCCTAAATTCAGTAATGTAGCTGATGTTATCAAAGATGCTTGGAAATGGCATACATCTCATCCAGATGGTTTTAACAGTAAATAAAATAAGAACAAATCCTTTTGATTTGTCAATATAATGAATGACTCTATTAGTCACCTAGGTGACTGGTAGAGTCATTTTTTTATAGGAATTTAAAAGGACTTCCTAGAAATAGTTCGAAGGAGGTGAATTATGAACTTACAAAACTATATAGAACAAATCAAAGGCTGGATTGATAGACAATATTTTCTTGTACGCCATTATCGAATGGTAATTGTTATTTTCTTTGTACTTGCTCTAGGGATGATAGTAGTCGGTATTTTTTATCCTCAAGAAGAGGAATCTATCAATATGAATTCAGCCTTATCAGAGGGCAGTATTGATAATCAAAGGAAGGCAGATTCAAAAGAGCAATCGCAAGGGAAATCTAATAACAAAAGAAATGGTAGTGATAAAGGAAAATCTAGTAAAGAGGGAGTAGATAATAAAGCTATAAGTAATGAGAAAGACGGCTCTAGTGTTAAGGGGCGATTACTATATGATGTGAGCAGTGTAGAGCGGTTTCATCCTTGGCAAGAAGTCTTTAAAGATATCTCTAGTCTGGATATATTAAGTGAAGATGATGAGACTAAAGATATAGATAACGACCTAGATACTATTAGAGATGATGAAATATCCCTTAATAATGTTAAACAATCAAGCAGTAAAAGGGCTGCAAGGCAATATAGAGTTACGAAAAATAAAATTACAAAAACGGATAGAAAAAGTAAGAATTCGAATGGAAATATAACTCGTGATGATATGAATAACTTTAATGATGAAAACATTCACTCTCGAACTGGTATTAATTCTAAGGTGTTAATTCCAGAACAACCAATAGAACTTGTGGGAGTCATTGAGGGGAATCAAAATATTGCTATTTTACGAAGAGGTTCAGAAGAGCAGATG
>NZ_CAKPTN010000205.1 GCF_934190855.1 uncultured Veillonella sp.
AATATTCTTTGTATTCACAAGAACGAAATTTTTCGTTCTAATTGAAACATTGATGTTATATATATTAAATACAAAAAAGGCTGTAATAACGAATTCATCGTTATTACAGCCTTTGTATATTGTTGAGATCAAATTAAGCGTTTGCTAATGTTTTACCTAATTCTTCACATTGAGCTTTACCATCATCATCAGGTTCACCCAAGATTGCTACACCGTCAGCCACTAATTCACCGCCAGCATCTTTAATGCGAGTGCCCCAGTCTTCCAACCAAGTACCACCCCAACCATAGGAGCCGAAGATTGCTACTTTTTTACCACCCAATTTAGCTTCTAGTTCTGTGTAGAATGGTTCAAATTCGCCTTCTTCTAATTGTTCTGCACCCATGTCAGCACAGCCAAGAGCTAATTTTTCGTAAGCTGCTGCGTCATCTACGGATACTTCAGAAACAGATTTTACTTCCACATCTTGACCTGCAGCTTTGATACCTTCAGCTACTGCTTGAGCCATTTGTTCTGTATTGCCTGTACCGGACCAATAAATTACACCAATCATCTTGTACCTCCTAGGCCGTTCTTGCGACCAATGAACTAAATGTTTTTCCCAACATCAATTGAGTTTGACAAAATTCACGACATGCTTTGTAACATAAGAAAGAGCGCTTTGCATCTACCACATCATGATAAACTTTCCACTCCCCACACATACGATATCCATTACCACGATATGAAATAAAACATTTCACATCCTTTAATGGATAACCTAGAAATACGCCAATTTCATGAGGAAAATCAATGCTTGCTTCCATACGGTATCGTAGATGTTCAAGCATCTCCATAATGCTCATACGATCATGATAGCCATAGGCTTTCAAAAATGTCATTACTGCAGGTTGCCGTACATAGTCTCGTAATTGTTTCTCACGGAATACCAATAACAGTCTACGCGCTTTACAGCGACATAATTCAAAGAAGAACAAACCTTTTTCATTGAACTCTTTGTTATATTCTGTCAATACAAATTGGATTTGTTCATTCATGTCCCGTGGAATAGAAACCAAGTTCGATAGTTTAATACCTCGAATTGCCGGTGCACAATGATATCCAATGATATGGTCAATTGAATTCATCATAATAGTACCTGCCTGTTGCACATCGTTAGAATTCTCTCTAATGAGAACAATTCCTATACGCCCATAGTACTCTTGATGAGAAAAATTGTCAAGAATAATTGATATATATTTTCAATAATTATTTATTTTTTAGCATTAAGCAAGGCTTTCACTTTAGGGAAAATCACAGCATCATTGGCTTCATCAATAGCGATAAAGCGTGCATTCGGACCTGTATATTTATCTTCAGAAAGGTTGATATGCAAGATTTCATTATAAGAATTATTATTAGCTACACTTTTATATTTTAATGTACCTTCATATATATTGCCTTGTTTAACCAATGGTTTTACTACTGTGAAAGTACCAAGTACAGGACTATCCCCCTTGTTAATAGCAGCAGCTAATGCACCAAGAGCAGATGGATCTGTATTTACATGTTTTGTTTCACTCATGCGGCTAGATAAATTTTTGCCTAATACTACATTAGCATACACTGCATAATGCATTTCATTTTCGTTTTTAATATTTAATGTATATACATCTGCAGAAGTTGCACCAGCTTCAACAAGAACAGACTTAACATCCTTCTTAGCGTCCCCAGCAAATAATGCTTTAGGATTGTTTTGATACATGGCAACGCCTTCAGGCAATTTAACGCCTTGGTATGTTACAGTTTGGCTTCTATTCAAAATAGACTTAATATTTGCCGCAGAACCAACAGCTGGTACAGACACTAACACAGCTGCTGCCGTAGCAAGTAATACTAATTTTTTCATAGTTCTCCTCAACGAAATATGTTCATAATACATTATCAATACAACAACTAAAGGTAACTCTAACAATCGGTTAAAGTTTTGTGACTCTAACCATAGGTTAAAGTTCTCTAACAACCTATTAGGAACAAATTATTTCTAATAACAACACAGTATTAAAGAACCGCCCACCGAGGGGCGGTTCTTTAGCATCATGGTTACCTACCACGAATACAATATTATTTCTTTTGTTCTTTAGCCCAGCTATCGCGCAAACCAACAATACGGTTCATTACGATATGATCTGGTGTGCTATCTTTATCAGTTACAAAGTAACCTTGGCGTAAGAATTGGAATCGATCGCCAGGTACAGTTGTTGCAAGACATGCTTCACCTTTACTGTTGAATACTTGTAAGGACTCATGATTGAAGTCACCTAAGAAGTCTTTACCGTCAGAGTCTTCTTTGAGCAAGTAATCATACAAGCGGGACTCAATATCTACTGCAGTAGATGCTTCAACCCAGTGTAATGTACCTTTAACTTTACGTGTGCAACCACTGCCACTCTTAGTTTCTGGATCATATGTACAGTGAATTTCTGTAATATTGCCATTTTCGTCTTTAATAACATCAGTACATGTGATGAAATAAGCG
>NZ_CAKPTN010000206.1 GCF_934190855.1 uncultured Veillonella sp.
AACATTTGCAGGTGGCCCTATCACATTGGTTGGTCCAGAACTTAAAGTAGGTCAACAAGCTCCTGACTTCACAGTAATTGGCAATGACTTACAAGCTAAAACATTAAAAGATTTCGAAGGTAAAGTAAAAGTTATCTCCGTTGTTCCTTCCCTTGATACAGGCGTTTGTGACGCTCAAACTCGTTGGTTCAACCAAGATGCAACTGCACTTTCTGATGATGTTGTAGTATTAACAATTTCTATGGACTTGCCATTCGCTCAAAAACGTTGGTGTGGCGCTGCTGGCGTAGATAAAGTTGTTACTTTGTCTGACCACAGAGATGCTTCCTTCGGTGAAAACTATGGTTTCTTGATCGAAGAACTTCGTCTTTTATCTCGTGGTGTTGTAGTAATCAACAAAGACAACAAAGTAACTTATGTTGAATACGTACCAGAAGTAACTCAAGCTGTTAACTTTGACGCTGCATTAGAAGCTATTAAAGCTGATATCTAATTCTTAGATATTCTTATGATTATACTGTGGTATAATCGAAAAAAAGACTGTACGGTGTACGGTCTTTTTTTATGTGGTATAGTATTTAGAGTTTTATTGTAGGTGAATTATATATGTGGATTCGTATTTCTAAAATATTATTAACGATAAAAAATATAGCCCTTGTAGGCGTTGCTATTTCACTTTGTATTGACCTTATCAATACAATAATAAGTCTTGGCTATATTACGTGGGCAAATATTCAAGGGTATAGTACATATTCTTTAGTAATTGAAGAACTAATTACCTTCTTCCTATACTTTGAGTTTATTGCACTCATTGTAAAATACTTTAAAAATAATTTCCACTTCCCTCTTGATTTCTTTTTGTATATTGGGATTACAGCAATTGTAAGACTTCTAATTATTGACCATGAATCTGCATTTGATAATTTAATTTGGTCCGTTGCGATCTTTGTACTCGTATGTAGTTTAGTATTAGTAGAAAAGTTTATAGGACATAACGAGTAATAGCTTTAACGACTAAATTATAAAAAGTTAATATGATTAAAAGGGCTCCTACAAATGTAGGAGCCCTTTTTGAGCAATTAAATGAACCGATATTAGAAAATATTTTTAGCATAATTAGCATATTTAGCTTCTAATTCTTCCATTTTGTCATTCATTTCAATTTGTAATTTAGAAGCTAAATCATAATCACCTTCATGCAACGCTTCTGTTAAGCGTGTGAATAAGGATTTACGATCATCACTGTCTTTTGCAAGGTAGAAACGCAAATCATTAACCTCTGCAAAGCGTTTATCATCTACGCTATTACGGCTATCAGTATGAATAGCAACCATGTTACGTACAGTATCAAGATTATTAGGAATCAAACGGTTAGCCAATACTAATTTCCAACGTTTTAAAATAGATGCAATGAAGGATTCCATCAAATCTTTAGCAAAAGCATCACCTTGAGATAATGTTTCTACTAATTCAGGATTGTTATAGTAACCTTTTACATTCTCCCATACAGTTGCAGGAGCTACGCCAAACATTTGATTACGTTCTTCTTGTGTGAAATCATCAAATACATCTTTTTCTGTGCGGTAAGCGCGATTAGTATCAAGGTAATCTGCTGATTCGCCAACCTCTTTAGAAATTTCAGCTAATAATTGAGCTTGAGTTTTACCACAAGTAATGGCATATTTCATACCATCAAAAGCAGAAACGAAAATCAATGCTAATGCAGTATATGTATTTGTGTAAGGATTTGGAGAACGCAATTCAAAACGAGTTGCCATAGGATTATCGATATCACGAATCAAACCACAAAGGATTGTACGGTTACGATTTGGTTCGGATGGATCAGTACCGAAGGATGTAACAATGCATACTGGTGCTTCAAAACCTGGTTTTAAACGATTCAAAGCATCTGTTGTAGAGCTGATGAATGGATTAATAGCCTCATAATGTTTTAAGAGACCCATAATAGCGCCGATACCCAAAGAGCTACAAGCTTCTTTACGCATATCTTCTGGGCTAAATAAGTTAACTAATTTGCCAGATTTGAGTTTAGCCATTACACCAAAATGAGTATGTTCACCAGAACCAGCAACGCCAATGATTGGTTTAGCATTAAAAGTTACATCAAGACCGTTTTCACGGAATACTTCACGGACAATAATGCGGGCTTGCAATTCATTATCTGCAGTTTGTAATGGATTATTAGAGAATTTCCAGTCGATTTCTAATTGTTCAAGTACAACAGCTTCATGACCAAACTCGTCAAGTTTAGCTTTAACGCCACCCACTTCTTTATGGCCCATTTCAGCAACCATACCATATTTATCAAGGCGTTCAACAGCTTGTTCTAAAGCAGTACGAACTGTCCCATGTGTACGTTGCCAATATTGTTCTTGTAATTTTTGAGATACAGATAATTCTTTTTTAGTAACTGTTCTTGCAGGCGTTTTAACCCAGAATTCTAACTCTGTAGCGGATGTGAAAATAATATCTACTACAT
>NZ_CAKPTN010000207.1 GCF_934190855.1 uncultured Veillonella sp.
AGTATTGGATATAATATAATTACGACTACAAATATAATTACAGTAAAGTTACTGCTAGCATATGCATATGTATGTGCTAGCAGTTTTTTGTTATATAATAGGTGAAAGTATAGTCTATACTAAAAGGAGTTACATATGACACAGCAAGAACGGTTACGCTATTTGGTTGAGGGCTTAGTAGCAGAATACAAAGAAAAGCATAAGGAGCATTTAGAAATCCCTGTGAGTGAGGAGGAGCAATTTACTCTCTTTAGATCTTTATGTAATATTCGTCCTGCTGGTGCTATGCCTATTGAATGGATGAAGGTAGAATCTGAATACTTAAATACTTTAACACAGGAAAAAGGCATTGTAACGATTAATGATATGAAAGAGCGAGAGCCTAAGATTTATCTATGGCAAGGAGATATTACTCGTTTATCTGTAGATGCTATTGTTAATGCTGCTAATAATCAACTGCTTGGATGCTTTGCGCCAAATCATAAATGTATCGATAACACTATTCATACCTTTGCTGGTATTGAACTTCGTATGGAATGTGCTAGGATGACTGAGTATATGGAAATGCCTGAAAAGACAGGTGTAGCTCGTATGACCTATGGGTATAATTTACCGGCAAAGCATGTACTTCACACCGTAGGGCCTATTATTTATGATGAAGTAACAGATAAGGAGAGAAATGAACTAGCTGCTTCCTATCGATCCTGTTTAGAGTTAGCCAATGCTTATAACTTACACTCCATTGCATTCTGCTGTATTTCTACCGGTGAGTTTAGATTCTCTAATGAAGAGGCGGCCCGAATTGCAGTTGATACTGTGAGAACCTATTTAAAAGAAACTAATAGTAAAATCCAAGTGATATTTAATGTATTTAAGGATATAGATTATGAAATCTACAACAGATTATTGGGATAATATAGAATGTGTAAAAGATTTTTTGAATACAGCTGATGCGGTACTTGTAGGTATTGGGGCCGGTATGTCCACTGCGGCTGGATTTACCTATAGCGGTGAGCGCTTTCATAAATACTTTGATGACTTTCACAAAAAATATGGTATTACAGATATGTATTCTGGCGGGTTTTATTCCTTTGAAAGTATGGAAGAGTATTGGGCGTGGTGGAGCCGTCACATTTATTATAATCGCTATGATACCCCTGCTGGAGTCCCTTATGTACAGTTAATAAACCTATTACAAGATAAGAATTATTTTGTAATTACTACAAATGTAGATCATCAAATGCAATTAGCGGGCGTAGACAAAAATAGACTCTATTATATGCAAGGTGATTATGGATTATGGCAGTGCTCCGAGCCATGTCATCAAAAAACTTATGATAATGAAGAACAAGTGCGCCGTATGGTGAATGAACAAAAGGATATGAAAATTCCTACTGAGTTAATACCTCACTGTCCTAGATGTGGTGAATTGATGACGATGAACTTACGTATTGATGGCACCTTTGTACAAGACGAAGGTTGGTATGCGGCACAAAATAGATATGCAGACTTTATAGAACGATATAAAGATAAAAAACTTATCATGCTAGAAATTGGTGTTGGCTATAATACACCGATGATAATCAAATACCCATTTATGCGGATGGCACATGATAATATAGACGCATTATATGTACCAATTAATATAGAAAATCAACCTATACCTTTTGAAATTCATAAAAATACTGTATCATTTAATAATGACATACAAAAGGTTATGAATGATTTGTTATCTTAAGAAGGAGTTAATGTACTATGAATTATAAATACACCTATGAAAGCCCATTAGGAACTATGGTTATGCTTGGTACATTATCATACTTAACAGATTTATTTTTTATAGATGAGGATCATGCACCAACTTATGATGATGCAGAGTATATAGAGCAACTAACAGGTCCATTTGAGGTAACTATTATGTGGCTAGACCAATATTTTGATGGTAAAAAGCCTTTTATTACACCTCCCATCCAGTTAGAAGGGACAGATTTCCGTAAGTCTGTATGGTCTATATTACAAACTATTCCTTATGGTGAAACTACAACATATGGAGATATAGGTAAACAGATTGCTCAACAACAAGGTAAGGAAAAATTCTCGGCTCAAGCTGTGGGCGGTGCAGTAGGACATAATCCTATTTCTATTATCATTCCATGCCATCGCGTTATTGGTAGCAACGGTAAATTGACAGGCTATGCAGGGGGCATTGAACGAAAGAAATATATGCTAGACCTAGAGGCAGAGCATAAATAGACCTTATGTGGTTTAAGGTCATAATTGACAATACAATATTAAGCTCATATAAAAAGAGATTACTTTATGGTGAATAGATACAGCGTAAGTAATCTCTTTTGTGTTTGTTATTAAATTAGGTAGGGGTTATGTTAAATTGATTTTCTAAGGTACCGATACCGCTAATAGTAACGGCAACAGTATCACCAGGCTTAAGCCAAGAGTATTTACTTTCATTTTTACCGAGTACAACACCACTAGGAG
>NZ_CAKPTN010000208.1 GCF_934190855.1 uncultured Veillonella sp.
CCATATACAGGACGACGCATAGCAGATAAGGAGGATTGAGGATCATAAGGAGTACCCCAAGAGATATTGAATACTAGGTCAAAATTACCAGCTTTCATATTATCACGGTAAGATTGTTCCTCTTCACCTTTAATGTTTAGCTTAATACCGATTTTCTTATATTCTGCTTGTAAGAACTCAGCAATATTCTTTTCTGTTACGCTGTCTGCATTGTATAGCAAGGAGAATTCTAATGGTTTACCATCTTTTGTGTAGATACCATCAGCACCAAGTACATAGCCGGCAGCGCTCAATGTAGATTTTGCTTTTTCTTCACTGAACTCATAAGGTTTCAATCCTACATCAGCGTAAGGAACAGATGTGGCGAACAATGTATCCGCAGCAGGTTCTAAACCATAGAAGATACCTTCAGAGATTTTTTTCTTATCTGTAGCATATTGTAGTGCATAACGAACCGCTTTATCGTTCAAGCCAGGCTTAGTTGTATTAATAACGATTTGACGTGTAGATGTCGGTTTAGAAAGATCTGTTTTGAAACCTTTCATCTCTTTAAAGTTGCGAATTGCATCAGCATCTACCATGTTTTTACCGAAGATTAAATCAATTTCACCTTTTTCAAGCGCTAAGATACGAGTTTGGTTATCAGGGATAACTTTTACTACAATCTTCTTAATTTTTGGTTTTTCACCCCAGTAGTTTTCATTCACTTCAAATACAGCGTATTTATCAGTTACTACTTCTGTTAATTTATATGGACCGGAACCAACATAGGAAGTTACACCGTCTTTAGTAGTACCATTCTTCATAGATTTTGGAGAAATCATCGCGAACGGACGAGTTACACCTAATTCAGTCAACAATGGATAGTATGGTTTAGACAAATGAATAACAAAGGTATTAGCATCTGTTGCTTCATAACCTGTAATTAGTTCAAGAGACTCTAACCAAGTGTGACGGGACTTGTTGTCCATGATAGCATCAAAGTTCGCTTTAATAGCATTTGCATCAAGTACTTCCCCATCAGAGAATTTCATACCTTTACGAATATGGAATGTATATGTTAAACCATCTTCACTAATATCCCACTTCTCAGCAAGACCTGGACCATAACCAGTATCAGTAATTTGTACTAATGTATCGTACAACAATTCTTGTGCGTACATTTCACCTGCGTACAAGTGAGGATTCAAGTCACGAATATCACGGAAATTAACAAATGTAAGTTGATCAGGGTTCTTAACTTCTGTTGTAGAATTACCACACCCTAGTACACCAAATAAGCCCATAGTTAATGCGGCTACGCCTATCAGACGTTTAACTTTCATTTCGTTCTCCTTTCAAACTGAGAATGAGATACATATACATAATAATATTTGCCTTTAGATTATATTATATTGATATTGAAAGTCAAATTCGCTAAAAGCATAGGTAATGAGTTTTTAGTATTTATACATAATAATGTAACTATATTATATGATATATCCATCATATGTGGATGTATTCATATGATTGTATGCTATGCTACAAATATATTTTATAATCTTATACGGAGTTAAAAACCTTATACTATTTAATATTAATATTGTTTTTGTATTCTATAGAAATTTTATTTCATAAAATATTACACTAATTCTAAAAGATTGAATATAGTTTTTGTTAATTTGTATACAATTTATGAAAATGCAATTCATAGAATTTATAATTGAAAATATTTATTAGTAATATACAGAAATAAGAAATAAAAAGCCCTATAAGCAGGAAGATCTAGCTTATAGAGCTCGTTATTTACATATATTTGAATTTACTCAACTAGTATACTGCTCGATACCATAGGTGCTACGCACCACGATATCGTATGGAGCAAGTTAATATTACATCATTTAAAGTAAGTCAACTGATTTACGGTTCGGTAACATTGGCACGTTGTGCCGCGTTACCGTTTTATAAGATTGCCTCCTACCACTAGTCGCGGCTTCCTATCACACTCGCCCATGGCAGCATATGATATGTTATTATAATGTAGGTTATATACCATTAGGGCTTCGTCGAACCTGATGCAATGGACGTATGCGTCCAATAAATCTAATTGCTTTTCGGTGGCCCTACTTGCTTCCTCACTGTCGATTTCCCTGCGCTGCTAAGCAGCTTGGTAAATCTTACGTTCGGAAGAAGGTGATGTGTGGGCCTCATGCGTCGTTGCACTCCTCTGCGGCCTCACACCCTACCCTTCCCAGCTCCGTCTTACACGGACACGTACATAGATATAACCTCTACAACCTTGGCTGGAAACGGCTCTAGCAGGGTTATCTTAATCAGCGAGTTTTCATGTACGCTTCTTCGCTCCAGGATACTGGGTGTTCGTCGCTGTGGATGGCCTTATGTAGCTTCGCTCCATGTCCATCTTACGCTCCGAACTAAGCGATGCAGTGAATCTGTCGTCGCTTCGCTTCTCCATCTTCTACTGCCCTGCTTACCAGGTACCC
>NZ_CAKPTN010000209.1 GCF_934190855.1 uncultured Veillonella sp.
TACGAAAGAAATAAATACTGCTACTATAATATAGTTAAGTATATGTAACGAAGTAGTGTACATTCGGGTACAGCTTATGCTGTACCCTTTTTGTTAGGGGATATAGAATTATATGAATAATAAACAGTGGCAAATAGGGACTGTCAAAATTGATGGTCAAGCCATATTGGCGCCTATGGCAGGGGTTAGCGATATTGCCTATCGCTTACTAGCCAAGGAGCATGGCGCTGCCTTGGTTTGCACCGAAATGGTTAGCGCTATGGGCATTAAATATAAAAATGAGCGCACCCATGAATTATTGCGCATTGAAGAGGTAGAGCGACCAGTGTCTATGCAAATCTTTGGTTCAGATCCAGAAGCCATTGCATTAGGTGCAAAGGTAGTAGCTGATGCAGGTGCCGATATTGTAGATATCAATATGGGGTGTCCCGTGAAAAAGGTGGTAACCTCTGGTGATGGTTCTGCGCTTATGAAAAATCCAGATTTAGCAGCTCGTGTAGCAGAGGCTGCAGTTAAGGCTGTCGATGTACCAGTAACCGTAAAAATGCGTATTGGTTGGGATAGCGACTCCATCAATGTGGTCGATTTTGCTAAGCGCATCGAATCTACTGGTGTGGCGGCTATCGCCGTACATGGACGTACCAAGGAGCAGATGTATAGTGGACATGCTGATTGGTCTTATATTAAGGCCGTAAAAGAAGCTGTATCTGTGCCCGTTTTAGGCAATGGTGATATAGTGGAGCCTGAAGATGCAAGGAAAATGCTTGATGAAACAGGGTGTGATGCGGTTATGGTAGGCCGTGGTGCCCAGGGAAATCCTTGGATTTTTGGTCGTATTCACCATTACTTAGCGACTGGTGAAATCTTACCGGCACCCACAAATATTGAGCGCCTCGATATGCTATTAAAACATTTTGATTTGTTATGCCAATACAAGGGTGAAAGTATGGCCGTTAAGGAAATACGAACTCATGCAGGTTGGTATATGAAAGGTCTTCCTGAATCTGCCTATTGGCGCAATCGTGTGAATACAATTCATACTGTATCAAGCTTTCACCATGAGCTAGAATCATACCGTAAAATATTGGCTGACATGTAGTCAGATTGACAAATGAATAGTATTTTTATATAATGGTTGAGATAATTTAGAAACAAAAGACAAGGTGTCATCTTACTATGACACTTTTTCTTATTATTTATATGTAGAAAGAGTGGGGTACCCATGGCAGACGTAAAAGAAACATTACTTACCGCCGACGGTTTAAAGAAATTAGAAGAAGAATTAGCGTACTATAAATCTGTACGTCGTATCGAAGTATCTGAACGTATTAAGACAGCTATTGAATATGGCGATATCAGTGAAAACTCTGAATATGATGATGCAAAAAATGAACAAGCTTTTATCGAAGGTCATATTGTAGAGTTAGAAAATAAAATTAACACGGCGAAAATCATTGACGAGTCCGTAAAAGGCGATGTTGTATCTGTAGGCAGCAAAGTAACTGTACTTGATACAATGTACAATGATGAATTGGAATATGTTATCGTTGGTTCCTCTGAAGCGGATCCATTTAACAATCGTATCTCTAACGAATCTCCTGTAGGTAAAGCTATTTTGGGCAAACGTAAAGGTGATGAAGTAGAAGTTTCCACACCAGATGGTCCTGTAACATTCAAAGTGTTAGCAATCCAATAATTTACATTTACTGACGAAGAGGCGATAACATGAGTGAAGAAATTAAAAATGTACAAGAAGAGCTGAATGAGCAAATGCAAATTCGCCGCGACAAATTGGCTGAATACGAAGCGGATGGTATCTATCCATTTGGTCAACGTTTTGTTGTAAAAGATCATGCAAAAGACATTAAAGATGACTTCTTCTTGAAATATGACGGTCAACCTGTAGTTATTGCAGGCCGTTTGATGACAATCCGTTCCCATGGTAAAACAGCATTTGCGAATATGCGTGATAAATCCGGTGATATTCAAGTATATTTCCGTAAAGATGTATTGGGTGAAGATGCTTATAAATACGTAAAAATGCTCGATATCGGTGATATTATCGGTGTTGAAGGTCACGTATTTAAAACTCATACAGGGGAAGTTACAATTAAAGTTAACAAATTAACTTTGTTATCCAAATCTTTACGTCCATTACCAGAAAAATGGCATGGTTTAAAGGATACAGAACTTCGTTACCGTCAACGTTATGTTGATTTAATTGTAAATCCTGAAGTGCGTGATACATTTGTAAAACGCTCTCAAATCGTTGCCAAAATTCGTGAATATATGATGCGTGATGGTTTCATGGAAGTGGAAACTCCTATGATGCATGCTATCCCTGGTGGTGCGGCAGCTCGTCCGTTCATTACACATCATAATGCGCTTGATATTGATATTTACATGCGTATTGCTCCTGAATTATACCTCAAACGTTTAATCGTTGGTGGTATGG
>NZ_CAKPTN010000210.1 GCF_934190855.1 uncultured Veillonella sp.
GTGCAGAGTGTTTAGATACTTTACCTGATGGGGTATTATTAAAATTAAAAGCATTATTAAATGGAATTCGTAAATATCATTATCTTTTAGGTGATGTCTCGATTGAGTGGGTATTTGATGGTACTAAAATTTGGTTAGTACAGTTGAATCAGATTAAAGAGAAGGGACTTGGAACTACAATTGTTGCGGGTGAACCAGCTAAGTATGAAAAGTTTTATGTAGAAGATGGTTTAGAGCAATTGAGATCTAAAATTAAAGCTATTAAGGGTCGTGATATTGGTATTGAATTGATTGGGGATGTTGGTCTTACTAGCCATTTTGGTGATGTTCTTAGGCATGCCAATATACCATCATTTATTAACAAAATAAGTGAAAAGTAATAGACTTTTGGTCTTATAATAAGTTAAAGTTGTTAGTCTTTGATAAAATGAAGCACATGATTTTTAACGTATAAAAGCGTTTTATCATGTGCTTTTTTATTTGTGTTTTAATATATATTGGGTGATTGGTAATTGATCATTTATCATAATGGTACACATGATACAATATAGGTGAAAAGTATTATTAAATGCATAATGAGGTTATATGAAAATCACAAGATCTTTCGGAGAGTATTTTAAGTATTCTCTACACGATGCAAGGGTACAAAAAATAGAATACGCAGATGGTAATTTAACTTTTACCTTTGATTATATTTTCTCTTATGATAATAGTGGTGAACAGACTCATAAGGCTAAGATTGTATTTGAGAAATGTGATATTGATGACTTAGAAATTCTCGTCTTTGATAGTACAATACTAGATACTTTCACCGGTAAAAGAATTGAGTTACCTCAGTATCAACAGGAGTATAGTGAAAGTAAGTTTGAGGTCATTACGGAGACCTATAATTGGGGACGTGCTGTATTCCAAGGCTGGCTATGTACTGAAGGAAATCCTGTTCACTGTATAATGAACATATACTTTACAGGCAATATGGTATATGTAATTGATGAGGTCTAATATGAGTTAATATGTTGTTAGTTTTTGAAATTGTAAATTACTTTATTCTAAAAGGAGATACGGAGTTCTTTATTATGGAAGGTGTTAATTCTGTAAGGATGTAAGAATATGAGAGCTTTAAAAGAATTTATAGATAGCCCTATATATTTAGATATTATAGAGGAATTAGGACCTGATAACTTTAATGAAGAACTACAAAGTATAGAAATTCAAGAACTAAGAAATCGATTGAATCAAAGACAATTCTTATTAGAAGGGTTTAATTGCAAGTTATCTTCTGAGGAAGAGTTAATACAGTTTTTCGAGCAATTAATAGAATACAATCGTAAAGAACTGATTCTTTGGAGTAAAGCTTTTTGGCAATACAGTGATGAATCTTGGGAAGAATATCCTGATGGTGAATTTCCAAAAGGCGAGGAATTAGATTTAGAAGATACATCAACTATACTTGAGATAGGAAAATATTCTATAACGAGTATTGCGATGTATATGATTGAATTTGATATTTTGAAAAATCACCCAGAAATATTAGAAGACTATTATAAAAGATTGCATATTCCCGGTGCAGTGAAATACGGACGAGAAATTAAGGCGCTTTATAAAAGTCTTTTTGGTTAGAATATATAATATAGTTTTAGAAAATAAGGAAATTTTTAAAAAGGTTCTAGATTGATTAGATAATCTTAACATAGAGCAATTTAGTTTTTACTCTGATATACTTTACAGGCAATATGGTATATGTAATTGATGAGGCCTAATATGAGTGATTTAGATTTTACGATTAGTTGCACTGTTACTTTCTTTAGGAAGAAGATGACAAACCCACCAAATTTAATTAATGGAAAGTATAGTCCTCATATCGTTGTAAAAGGCACTGAGGAGCATCTTGAAGTCAACTTTATTGATGGTAAGGATGTTATCTTTGATCAGCCAATACGCGCCAATGCGCTACCAGTAAATGAGGATATAGATTATTCTAGTTTACAAGAAGGTAGGTCGTTCCTTATTATGGAAGGCAGTACTATTGTTGGAGAAGGGATTGTACAAGAAATTTTTCAACATACACCATATAAGAAGAAATAGTTGTGAGGATTGTATCCGTTGGAGTGTATATGATTAAAATAGTTGATGGCAAACCGTATTTAGATCAGGTAAAAGAGTTAATTCAAGAGTACACTCAGTGGCTCGGTCGCGATTTGTCCTTTCAGAATTTGGATAAGGAATTGGCAGATATTGCTGAGAAGTATACGGCTCCCAATGGTGAGTTATTAGTAGCTATCGATGATAATGACACGGTACTCGGCATGGTGGCGTATTATCAGCATAGCGATACCCGTTGTGAAATGAAGCGTCTCTATGTGCGCCCTGAGGGCCGTGGTCATGCTCTCGGTGATCGTCTTATTGAAAGTATCATGGAC
>NZ_CAKPTN010000211.1 GCF_934190855.1 uncultured Veillonella sp.
ACTGGCCTCTTTCAAAAAAAGCACTTGTCCCTATATATAATTACATAGACGACAAGTGCTTACAGTGCAAATGTTACGATATATGGGAATAAGATTCCATGAAAAGATCTAGTCCCAATACATATCAATGAGTATTAGGCACGTTCGATGTATTGACCTGTACGAGTATCAATACGAAGTACATCGTCAACTTCGATGAAGAGAGGTACTTTTACAGTGTAGCCTGTTTCTAATACAGCTGGTTTGTTGCCACCAGTTGCAGTATCGCCACGGATACCAGGATCTGTTTCAACTACGCGAAGCTCTACAGCTACAGGCAAGTCAAGACCGATTACGATACCTTGGAAGAACATGATGGATACTTCCATATTTTCAAGAAGGAAGTTTTTAGCTTCGCCTAATTGTTCAAGGCTAAGTTCAACTTGATCATAAGTTTCGTTATCCATGAATGTATAAGCACCATCAGATTCATATAAGTATTGCATACGACGACGATCAACATGTGCTTTAGGCACTTTTTCACCTGCATTGAATGTACGCTCTACTACAGAACCAGTTTGCAAGTTTTTCATTTTAGTACGTACGAATGCAGCACCTTTACCTGGTTTAACGTGTTGGAAATCTACTACTTGCCATACATTACCGTCGATTTCAACGGTTACACCTGGGCGAAAATCATTACTGGAAATCATCTAACTCTTCTCCTTCTAAATACTTATTTCAATTAACTCTTTTGGACTATGTGTCAACACCTCATAGCCGTCAGATTTGACGATGACACTATCCTCTATTCTCAATCCGATAGTACCGGTAATATAAATGCCAGGTTCTACCGTAATGATCATATTTTCTGTAAATACCGTATCGGATTTAGTATTGGCCACTGGTTCTTCGTGGATTTCAAGGCCTAAGCCATGACCAGTACCGTGATTAAATTCCTTGGTATATCCATGCTCTTTAATATAATCACGACAAATTGCGTCTAGTTCTTTACCAGTAATGCCGGCTTTAACAGATGCAACGCCGCGTTTTTGTGCTTCTAAAACTATACTATACAATTTCTTTTGTAAGTCAGATGCAGGGCCCATTACAATGGTTCTTGTCATATCAGAATGATAACCTTTGTAAACAGAACCAAAATCGATGGTTACAAAATCACCTGCTTCGATAACCTTATCACTAGCTACACCATGAGGCATGCTAGAACGACTACCAGAAGCAATAATAGTGGCAAAGGAAGGCTCCTCAGAACCACGTTTTAACATTTCTGTTTCTAAAATGATACGAACTTCGTTTTCTGTCATCCCTACCTTAAGTTGTGGTAGTAATGCAGCGAAAGCGTCATCACCTATTTTAGCAGCAATGCGTAATAACTCTAACTCATCCTCTCGCTTCACTGCTCGAAGTTTAGCGAAATTAACAGAAGTAAAGTTAAAGTTTTCATCTAATGTATCACATAAAGATTCATAAGTATCTACAGGCATTTGTTTGCCCTCTATAGCAAATAAACCTTCGTGAATATGATGTTCATTGAATATATCTACAAGAGTATCCATAACAGTTGTTTCATATTGAATCACTGTATACCCTTCACATTGTTTTGTAGCCTGTTCAGTATATCTGAAATCGGTAATCATGAAGGCTTTATCTTCTGTAATAATAGCAAAGCCTGTAGTACCAGTAAAACCAGCAAAATAATGTAAATTTATAGGGCTCATCAAAATGACACCTGTTAATTCTTGCTCTTTAATATACTGTTGTAGCAGATTTAATCCATTCATAATCGTGCTCCTAGTCTATAAAGTACAATTAATCTTACCATAAAATACCTATATTGAATAGAATTTTATGCTATTTTTTAAAGCCCTCTATGTCATCAATAGTCAAGTCCATTACAGAACCAACCTCTTCAATGCCACTTAAGTCTACATGACCTATAGTGAGTCGCTTTAAATACGTTACACTACCGCCAGCAGCACCTATCATGCGTTTTACTTGGTGGTATTTGCCTTCTTCAATGGTAATATTGACAGAATGTACTGTTAAAAACTCTATTATTGCTGGCTTGCAATGTGTGCCATCACCTAATAGTATGCCTTCTTTAATACGATTGATGCCTTCTTCAGAGAGTTCTCCCTCAAATTCTACGTAATAAACCTTTGGTACATGTTTATTGCCGTTGATGATTGAGTGCCCCCATACGCCATCATTTGTAAGTAGTAGAAGGCCTTCCGTATCTTTATCTAATCGCCCAACAGGAACTACGCCCATTTTTAAATATTCAGGCGGTAATAGATCCATAACGACAGGATGGTTAGCGTCCTCTACAGC
>NZ_CAKPTN010000212.1 GCF_934190855.1 uncultured Veillonella sp.
ATGTGTACTACCTGCAATGATGATTGGATGATTATTGCCAAAACCAAACTCATCGAGAAGAGCTTGTTTTTCTTCGTCAGATACAGTGGCATAGGTTTGATCATATTTCATATTGCCCGTTACAGTAATATCAGGGGTATGAGCACCTAGCACTTCAATATGGGCCGCATCAAATTTAGACTGCATACAGAAACGCTCGATGGAACGCAACATTTCACGGGTGAAAGCACTAATACACTTGTAACGCTTCATACTGCGATCAGATATACGACCGTTAACCATCATAACCGGAATATTTTCCGATTGAGCGATGCGCAAGAAGTTAGGCCAGATTTCAGTTTCTACAAGTAAAATAGTAATTGGCTTAATAATGTGCAAAATTTTGCGAGTTAAATAAGGCAAATCTAAAGGAAAGAAAATAATCCCTTCTGCCTCAGGAATGATTCGATGTGCCATAGCATGACCAGTTGCGGTAACTACAGACACTACTACAACGGCCTCAGGAAATTCCTTTTTAACCTCTTTTACCAATGGACTAGTAGCCACAATTTCCCCTACAGAAGCAGCGTGAATCCAAATAGCACGGCGCCCTTCAATTTTCTTTAATAATGAGGCTGGCATATAGCCGGCACTCTGTTTAATACGCTCATAAAAACCTTCTTCAAAGGCGAGTCGGTATAATATAACCGGTATCAAGCCAATCCAATAGATTATGAGCAATACATTATATATCCAGTACATGGTTATCCTTTGTGGGAGAATTGAACGGAATAGAGATGGTTGTACAATCCGCCGTCAACAGCTAATAGCTCTTGGTGAGTCCCCTGCTCAACCAAGCGGCCTTGATTAAGTACAACAATTTGATGAGCATTTTGAACTGTGCTCAATCGATGGGCAATAACAAATGCTGTGCGCCCTTTCATGAGGCGATCTAACGCCTCTTGTACAAGTTTTTCACTCTCTGTATCTAATGCAGATGTAGCTTCATCTAGAATTAGAATACGAGGATCTTTCAAAATAGCACGTGCAATGGCAACGCGTTGACGCTGGCCACCCGATAATGAGCTACCTCGTTCGCCTACGATAGTATCGAGGCCATCAGGCATCTTCTCAACGAATTCAAGCACATTAGCAGCCTTAGCCGCCTCATATACCTCTTCATCAGTAGCGTCTAAACGACCATACAAGATGTTCTCTTTAATAGTAGCATTAAACAATACCGTTTCTTGTGGTACAAGGCCGATTTGTTCACGTAAAGATTTAAAAGTAACATCCTTAATATTGTAACCGTCAATGGTAATGGACCCACTAGTTACATCGTAAAAACGAGGTAATAAGTTTGCCAAAGTAGTTTTACCTGCACCAGAAGGACCTACGAGGGCTACGCTTTCACCAGCCTTAACAGACAAGGTAAAGTTTTCTAACGCCATTTTTTCTCCATCATAAGAGAAGGATACATCGTTAAACTCTACATCGCCTTTAATATTAGGCAATGTAACGGCATCAGCTTTTTCTACTACATCCGTCTTAGTATCTAAAATTTCAAAGACACGATCAGCTGCAGCTAATGCTTTTTGAATATTGCCATATACTTGGCTCAAACGTTTTACTGGGTTGGACAAGTTAATAGCATAAATCAAGAAAGCGATCAAAGAACCAGCCGTAATTGTTCCGGTTACTACGGAATAGCCGCCGTACCAAAGAATAACCGCTACAGCGATAGCTGCAGAAAACTCAACCATTGGACTGAGTAAACTAGTCAACTTAGTAGCTTTAATAACGGCTCTAAAGTTACGATCGTTTTCATCTTCAAAACGTTTACGCTCAAAATCTTCACGAGCGAAGGATTTTACAACGCGTACTGCACTAATAACCTCTTGTAAAAGCGCCGTAATATCAGCTACACGTCCTTGCACATCATGGCCTGCGACGCGAAGCTTTTTACCAAACACATTGATAATTATCAAAACTACTGGAACCGTAATGAACGTAACTAGTGTCAATTTCCAATCAATAAGAAGCATAGACACTAAGGAACCGATAAGTGTTACGGATTCAGTAATAAAGGAAATCAGATTATCTACAACGGCAGTTTGCAAGGCAGCAACGTCATTCGTAAGATTACTCATGATAACGCCTGTCTTGCGACGATCAAAATAAGATAAACTTAATTTTTGTAAGTGATTAAAGATGGACTCACGCACATCGATAATCACGCGTTGGCCAATGTAGGACATGTTATAAGTTTGACCATAAGTGGCAAAACCACGAATCAAGAATATCAAAATGATGGCCCCTACGATGAGGTTCAACATAAACATATTCTT
>NZ_CAKPTN010000213.1 GCF_934190855.1 uncultured Veillonella sp.
CTTACAAGGTGGTATGGCTTGGCTCGGTACTGCAGAATTAGCGGCAGCCGTATCTGAAGCTGGTGGCCTTGGCATTATTGGTGCTGGTCATATGCCTCCTGATATTTTCCGTAATGAAATCCATAAATTAAAAGAGCGCACAAGCAAACCATTTGGTTGTAATATCATGCTTATGTCTCCATTTGTAAAAGAGGTTATGGAAGTAGTAGTGGAAGAACGCGTTCCTGTAATTACTACAGGTGCTGGTAATCCTGGCGTTTATATTCCAGCTTTGAAAGAAATCGGTACAAAAGTAATTCCTGTTGTAGCATCTGTATTGTTGGCAAAACGCTTGTTACGCGGTGGCATTGATGCAATCATTGCAGAAGGTACAGAGTCCGGTGGTCACGTAGGCGATATTACATCTATGGCATTGATTCCTCAAGTAGTAGATGCTGTTGATGTTCCAGTTATTGCAGCTGGTGGTATTGCTGATGGTCGTGGTATGGCGGCAGCCTTTGCATTAGGTGCTAAAGCAGTACAAATGGGTACGCGCTTCGTATTATCTGAAGAATGTATTGCTCATGAAAACTACAAAAACGCTGTATTGAAAGCGAAAGATCGCGCTACAGTTATGACTGGCTTAACAACAGGTCACCCTGTACGTATTATTGATAATACATTAGCTCATAAATATAAAAACCTTGAATTCAGCGGTGGTTCTAAAGAAGAATTAGAAGCATTAGGCGCAGGCACACTTCGCTTAGCTGCTATTGATGGTGATGTAAAAGAAGGTTCCGTAATGATCGGTCAAATTTCTGGTATGTTAACAGATATTAAACCTTGTGCAACTATCATTAACGATATTATGACTGAAACTGAACGTGTAATTAACAACCTTCAAGGTCTTGTTAAATAAGGAGGCCCTAATGAAAACGGCATTTGTTTTTCCTGGTCAAGGTTCCCAAAAAGTAGGCATGTTACAAGATTTGTACAATGCGTATCCTATTGTGAAACAACGTTTTGAAGAAGCTGACGAAGCACTTGGTTATTCTATTACTAAGTTATGTTTCGAAGGTCCTGACACAGAGCTTGTTAAAACAGCAAATACTCAACCTGCTATTTTGACAGCCTCCGTAGCTTGTTATGAAGTTCTTAAAGAGCAAGGTTTTACACCTGATATCGTAGGTGGTCATAGCCTTGGCGAGTACAGTGCTCTTGTAGCGGCTGGCGTATTGAACTTTAAAGATGCAGTATATGTGGTGCATAAACGCGGTCAGTATATGCAAGCAGCTGTGCCATTGGGTAAAGGCGCTATGGCGGCTATCTTAGCTTTACCTCGTGAACAAGTTGTACAAATTTGTGATGAAGTAAGTGCATCTGTGGGCTCTGTACAAGCAGTTAACTTTAACTGTCCAGGTCAAATCGTAATTGCCGGTGAAACTGCAGCAGTGGAAACAGCAGCTGAAAAAATGAAAGAAGCTGGCGCAAAACGCGCAGTAATGCTTCCTGTAAGTGCTCCATTCCACAGCCGTGTGATGGAACCTGCAGCTGTTCGCTTGAAAGAAGAGTTAGATAAAATTCAAGTGAGCGATGCTCAAATTCCTGTAGTAGCAAATGTTACAGGCAAAATTTTGACTAATGCAAACGACATTAAAGAATCCTTAGTTACTCAAGCAGCTAACCCTGTATTATGGGAAGACTGCGTAGCCGAAATGGTAAACTTTGGTGTTACTAGCTTCGTTGAAGTTGGTCCTGGTAAAGTGCTTACAGGCTTTACTAAAAAGATCAATAAAGATATGGAATTAGCCAATGTTGAAGACATTGCATCCTTAGAGAAAACGCTTGAATTTTTGAAAGGGGTTCGATAAAATGCATTTAGAGGGTAAAGTAGCCATTGTAACTGGCGCATCCCGTGGCATTGGTCGCGCTGTAGCCATCCATTTAGCACAATCTGGTGCTGATGTTGTAGTTAACTATAGCGGTAGCGAAGGTGCAGCTCAAGAAACTGTTGAAGCTGTACAAGCGTTAGGCCGTAAAGCCATTAAAATTAAAGCCAATGTAGCTAATGCTGATGAAGTTGCTTCCATGGTGGAAGAAGCTCATAAAGAATTTGGCCACATTGACATTCTCGTAAATAATGCGGGTATTACGCGTGACGGCTTGTTAATGCGTATGAAAGATGAAGATTTTGATGCTGTTATCGATATCAACCTTAAAGGTGTATACTTGGTAACTAAAGCAGTATCCAAAATCATGATGAAACAACGTTCTGGTCATATTATCAACATGACATCTGTTGTAGGTGTTATGGGTAATGC
>NZ_CAKPTN010000214.1 GCF_934190855.1 uncultured Veillonella sp.
CGTTATGGCTTACTTCAAATTGCTCATGAACCCGAACGACTCTGTCAGCGCTAAGCGTATTATTAAACGCTATGTTGCAGGCATCGGTGACGCTCGTATCGCTGCTATTGAAAGCCCTGAAACGCGTCAAGTAGGCTTGAAATTGACGGACTTTATGGATATGCCTATCTTTGAAGCGGAACCTTACGCCAAGCTCGTTAGTGGCTTAGAAAATCATGAGGTTGTAGTATACGATGTGGAAAGTACTGGTACCGATACGTCCCAAGACCGCATCATTCAAATTGCAGCCATTCGTATCGATGAAAACGGACAAGTGTTAGAGACCTTTGAACGCTTTATTAATCCTGGGGTCCCTGTAGGACAATCCGAAGAGGTACACGGATTCTCCGATGCGTATTTACAAGAACACGGCGAAGACCCAGCTACAGTGCTACAAGCCTTTAAGGAGTTCTCCAAGAATGCTATCATCGTAGGTCACAATGTGAATTATGATGTGACTATCTTTACGAATGAATTGGCACGCCATAATTTAGGAAATCCTGAATTTAAGGCTATCTACGATACACTCGATATTTACCGTCGCTTCTATCCCAATTTGCCAAATCATAAATTGGGCTTCCTAGCCTCTCAGTTTCCTATCAATCATGAGCCTACGCACAATGCGATGGACGATATCTTGGCCACTGCACAGCTTTTAATCTATGCGGTGAAAGAAAACATCGTGCCTACAACGACTGGTCGTATGGTGGCGATTAACAAATATAAAGCAGCTTTCACCAATATTGCGTCCCAAATGGCAACCTTGCGTAGAAAGGCCTACACGGAATTACCAACGAAGTTATTGGCCTATATTATGAACCGAATGGGGGTTCTAGAGTACTATAAATCCCATGGGGAAGCGGCAAAGGTAGAGCATATACGGGATCTATATCGCATTATGGAAAAACTAGATGCAGCCTATGAAGGGCCAGCTGGTTTGGCTCGATTAAATCAAATCTTGCAGATGGCGGCCCTTACAGCCGGTGAACCTGCTCAACAGGTACGCAACGAAGATCGCATTCCTATCATCACTATTCACCAAGCGAAAGGAAGCGAGTTTGACCACGTGTTCTTGGCAGGCCTCAATGAAGGAACCTTCCCTAGTCCTTTTGCTATCGCAGAAGGTCGTGAAGACGAAGAAAAGCGCTTGTTCTATGTGGCCATCACGCGCCCTAAACAAGAGCTGACCATTACCTTTGAACAAACGAATATACGTGGCCGAGCTGTTCAACCAAGCTCGCTACTGAACTACATGCCACGAGACCCTGAGCTCGTAGAAAGGAGATACTAATGGCGCGAAAAACACATCGTCCAGATGATATTTTGTGGACTGTCACTGCCGCAGATATAGAGGCTGCACGTAGTGAAAAAACTGAGATTACACTTGGCGCAGTACTAGATACTAAATATCCTCGTAAATCCTTAGTCAAGCTATTCGAGGAAAAGCTCATCCATATTAACGGTCATAAGGCGACGCCAAAGGATGTTATCTCCGAAGGTGATGAGATTTGGATTGCTATGGCGAAGGAAAAAATTGACCACGAACCAATTGAAATGGACTTACATATCTTATATGAAGATGATGATCTCCTCATTGTGGATAAGCCAGCTGGTGTGACGGTAAACTCTAAGGACCAAGTATCCCTTGCCAATGGTGTGGCTCACTATTTCAAAGAACATGGTATCAAGCGTAAGGTGCGTTTCTTAAACCGTTTAGATAGAGATACGACGGGGTGCATCGTAATTGCTAAAAGCGGTTTAGCTCAAAGCCTTTATCAACAGCAAATGGACGATAATACCTTTGAAAAGTGGTATATGGCCACTGTAGAAGGTATTGTAGAAGCTGATGAAGACTCTTTAGTATTGCCGATGGATCGTAGTACTGATGGTATTCATTACGAAGTAAATCCTAAAGGAAAAGAAACGCGCACAGATTATTCCGTCCTCTGTAGACATTCTTCACACCCTGTGGATAACTCTGTGAATAAGTCCCAAAATTCTGTGGATATACTATTAAAAAATGTGGATATAGAAGTACTAGATGTGGATAAAAGTAGTCAAAATGTGGACAAATCTGTGTATAACTCATCAAAATGTGGATATACAGAGGTTTTAGTCCGTTTGTACACAGGAAAAACACATCAAATTCGAGTAGCTTTCAGCCATATAGGTCACCCTCTCGTAGGGGATACATTATAC
>NZ_CAKPTN010000215.1 GCF_934190855.1 uncultured Veillonella sp.
GCCGTAGAAATGGGTTTCCGTTATGGTGTACCTATTCATGTACGTTCTACATTTAGTGATAAACCAGGTACTATTATTCGGGAGGATTATACTGTGGAAGCAAATAAACACGTAATTACTGGCGTAGCAGATGATACTAATACAGCAAAAGTAGCCCTTGTTGGCGTTGAAAATAAACCAGGCGTTGCAGCGACTGTGTTCAAAGCATTGGCATCGAGAAACGTTGACGTAGATATGATTGTTCAATCTATTCGTTCCGTTGGTGAACCTAAAACTGACCTTATCTTTACGGTAGCTATGGATGACGTTGTTTTGGCGCGCGAAGTTTTGGAAGAATTGCAAAAAACTGTTGATATTGAAGCCGTTAATATTGATGAACGCATGGCAAAAGTATCCATTATCGGTGCTGGTATGTTAGGTCAACCTGGCGTAGCTGCGCAAATGTTTGATATTTTGAGCCAAGAAGGTATTAATATCGAAATCATTTCTACTTCTGAAATTAGTATTTCTTGCCTTGTTGCTGAAGACCGTGTAAAAGATGCTGTTCGCGTAATTCACAACGACTTATTGTTAGACCAAAGAGGTTAATCTATTTATGGATAGTCTACGTAGTTTTATGGATGAAATGCTCAATGACCAAGGTCGTAAGGAAGGTTTCATTAGCGATCTACTAGGAAATCTAAAAAATCAGCCTATTCCAACATTGGAGCAAGCTCAAACTGGTTATACTACGGTAAGTAATTTGCATGGTATCTTCTACGATTATGATAAAGGAGAGGTTACTATTTCTTACAAGGTAGTGCCAGATATGTATGAACCTTACACATTGAGCTTTGTGCAATTCCAAGCTGTACTAGAAGGCTTATTAACCTTACGCCGCAATCAAAAGTGGCAAATGCAACATAATAAATAAAATGAACCCCATAGGCGGTTGAACTGCACCCCAAGGGCTATGCCTATGGGGTTTTTCTAATATGCTGAGAATAGTTTATTTAAAAATGTATAGATGTATTAGTACCAAACAGTATAAACGGTATGTTTTTGCTTTTTGTATTCAAATTCGATAATTATTCTTAACATCTATATATAAAGTCATCGATATGATATAATTAATTGTTAGAAAGAAATTAATTATATTTATATAGAAAGAAGGGACAGCATGGAAATAAATAAGGTTTATTCTGGCTTTCGCCTTGACCGCATTGAGCGCATTGATGAAATCAATGGTACCGCTTATGAAATGAAGCACGAAAAGTCTGGTGCCCGTTTAATTTATATCGATTCACCAGATTCTAATAAAGTATTCAATATTGCTTTTAGAACAACACCGCACAATAGTACTGGTGTAGCGCATATTATGGAGCACTCCTTATTATGTGGTTCTCGCAAGTTTCCTTTGAAAGAGCCTTTTGTAGAGCTTGTAAAAGGTTCTTTGAATACGTTCTTAAACGCGATGACATATCCTGATAAGACGATGTATCCTGTAGCGAGCAAGAATGATAAAGACTTCCGCAATTTAATGGATGTGTATCTTGATGCTGTATTATATCCTCGCGTCCGAGATGATGCAGAAATCGTCATGCAAGAAGGTTGGCATTATGAGCTAGATCATGCCGATGATGAGCTTACTTATAAAGGCGTTGTATTTAATGAGATGAAGGGCGTGTACTCCTCCCCGGATTCCGTACTAGAACGTCAAATGATGCGCGAGCTTTTCCCAGATACTACTTATGGTGTTGATTCTGGTGGGGACCCTGATCATATTACAGATTTAACATATGAAGAATTTCAAGAATTCTATCGCGTTCACTACCATCCATCCAATAGTTATATCTTCCTCTATGGGGATATGAATATTGAAGAACAATTAGCATTCTTGAACGATGAATACTTAAGTCATTTTGATGCTATTGAGGTACATACTGAGGTAGGGCTACAAGCTCCATTTACAGAAGGTAAAGTGGTGAGTTATCCATATAGTGTAGGTTCTGAGGAACCAACAGATAATCGTACATTACACTCCTTTGCGTATGTATTGCCTGATGTAACACCTGAGCATAGCTTGGCTTTTGAAGTGTTAACACATGCTTTGTTGACATCTCCTGCAGCGCCTCTTAAACAGGCTTTGGTAAAAGCAGGTATCGGTTCTGACGTAAGTGGCTATTATTTAGATAGCATTCGCCAACCTATATGGACTGTACAAGCAACAGGCTCCAATC
>NZ_CAKPTN010000216.1 GCF_934190855.1 uncultured Veillonella sp.
ACCATATGCTTTATTAGCTAATAATTTATCGAGCCGCATTATACATGTCCTTGTAGTAACTCAACATGAGCCGTATCATTGAGCAAATTCAAAATATTATGATCATATTCGCCCATACCATTATAGAAAATACGGTTAATAGCCGTATTACCTTGGCTAAAATTCCAACAATGACTAATAGAAATATCTAATAATTTACATAAAAGAGTTCGAATTGTACCGCCATGACAAGCAATGAGAAGCGTTTCCTCATCATCATTAGCGTTAATAAACTCCTCTAGCCCTGCCCACGCACGATCTTGTAAATCTTTAAAACTTTCACCATTAGGTACCTTAACTAGATGAGGTCGTAAATACATTTCATCGATTAAGCCAGGCCAACGTGCTTCAATATCGGAAAACAGCATAGCCTCCCAATCACCAAAATTTAATTCCCGTAAACGTTTATCTATTGTAATTGGTGTTGTACGGTCACCACGAATAACTTCAGCAGTAACTAAAGCACGACTTAAATCACTAGATAGTATACGATCAAACTTTACATCTTTTAGAGCTTGACCACATGCTTTTGCTTGGTTTAAACCATTTTCATTGAGTGGAACATCGGTAATACCTTGGTATTTCCCCATTTTATTCCAATCGGTTTCACCGTGACGCACAATATATAATGTCTTCATAATCTTCCTATACTTTCAAAATATCTGTTAGTTTTTCAATCAATCTAACATTATTATCATGATCTTTAATGGCAACGCGAACCCATTGGTTATTTAAGCCCATATAGGAATCACAATTGCGAACGATCATATTATGTTTATTTAGAGCTTCATTAATTGAATCTGCCGTCACGCCTTCTTGTTCTATATGGAACAAAATAAAGTTAGCTGAAGGTTGATACACAGTAATACCAGAAATAGCATCTAATGCGTTATACATATAGTTTTGCTCTTCACTTAATAATTGTTTTGTACGCTTAACATACTCAACATCGTTTAAAGCAGATTCTGTATATGCTTGTGCTAAGGTATTAACGGACCAGGTAGGAATATATGTATTTAATTGGTCAATGATTTCAGGATTACTGAAGACCGCTCCAATTCGTAACCCTGGAACAGCATAGAATTTTGTAAAGGAATGAACGACGATGATATTATCGAACTCATTTACTAAAGAGCGCATAGAGTGTTCATTATCTTGTAGTGTATCATTCCCTACAAAGTCGATAAAGGACTCGTCAATAACAAGTAAGCTATTAGCATCTTTGAGCATACTTGCAACAGTACGAATATGATTTTTATCAAGTAATGTACCATCAGGATTATTTGGATTCCCTGAAAATACGATAATTCGTCCATCTTGTCCTTTTAATTCAGCGGCAAAGGTTTCGAGTGCTAAATAAGGAACCTCAAAATATGGCTTACCATTGTCATCTTCTCGTGGTCGATAGTAAATATCGCGTACAGGAATTTGACTAGCCTCTAATGCTTCTTTATATTCCGAGAAGCCTGGCGCTGGTACAAATGCACCTGTATAACCAGGTAAACGGCATATTGCATATAATAGCTCTGCCGCCCCATTACCAACTGCAATTTGATCTTTGTTCATACCATAAGTATCAGCAATGGCATTTAATACATCGTCATTTGTAGCATCTGGATAATGTGAAATATAACGCAATTGAGCCTCTAACGCAGACAAACCTCGTTGACAAGGACCTAGTGGATTGATATTTGCACTAAAATCAATAACCTCATAAGGTTCAATTCGTTGTTCATGGGCAAATTGAAAGATATTGCCCCCATGTATGTTAGACATTCTATTCTCTTTCTATAAAACACGTTACCGTTTAATATAAGTTAGTCCTTCATTCGTAGTTTCTACTGTATCTACGTAGGACAATTGTGGCAATTTACGGATAATTTCATTTTTACAATCATCAATACGTCCATAATCAACAGGAAATAATAATCCCATAATAGTACCGCTATGAGCGATGATTGTACCAACACTATTATAGTAATTACCTATATCGTGAAAATCATATAAATTCGGCTTATACAAGATTCGCTGATTGCCAAAGGCACTTAATGTAGCCGCTTGACCTATGAGCTTAATATCATGAGTCATAAGACCATGTTTAAACAAATCTAGAGACTCTCGTATAATCGATTCTTTTTCTAATATTTTACTTTGTAAATC
>NZ_CAKPTN010000217.1 GCF_934190855.1 uncultured Veillonella sp.
CCTTCAATGCGACAAAGTTTCAACAATGTAGCCCACAATTGGTCGATTTTTTCTTCGTCAGTACCTTCATAGCCAAGTAAATTTGCCCATAGAACTGTCGGTACAGATGCAACACACCATGTAACAGAAGAGTTCATGATAGCTGTGTGGTAGAAGGATAATGCTTTATTTAAATTGCGAGATTGTAAGGAAATACGATCTGTTGGGATACCTTCTAATGCTTTAGGATTAGCACTGATTAAAGATAAAAATGCTGCCTTATCATCGATGTATTGTTTGTAGAATTCAGGAATCCAGTTAGCAGGCTTTTCTAAAACGGATTCTTTTGCATGTAATAAACGTTGACGCGCAATAGGGGAACATCTCCAGTTGAGGACAACTTCCTTAGCTCCTAGTTCATAAGCCTCTTCAGTAACAATTACTGCAAAGTCTTTGTTTTCTACATCAACAGAAATAACTAATGTTTGATCTTCTTGTAAATTTACGCCGTACTTGAGTAATGTATGAGCGTATTTTTTTAATGTTTCTTGATTCATAAATTCTCCTTTTATTCGACATCAATTGTAAAAGTCCTGCCTATGTGACTAATAGAGTCAACGATAGGACTTTACTATTTCATAGGGAAATCCTTCAGTAGGAGGTGCACTATGAACTATAAATTGAAGCCGTATATGATAATTGTATTAATCCTATGTATTTTAGTAGGAATTTATTTCCTATGGCCTATTATAACAGATGAAACCGATTCTGTCCTAGCTGATGGGGGATTAGATGGAAATTCTTCTATATCAAATGTAGAACAAATGTCTAACAAACCTATTGCGTATATTACGGGCGCTGTAGTATCTCCAGGTTTATATGAGCTTGAAAGCTCAGCTACTGTAGGTGATGTAGTTAAGATAGCAGGCGGACTATTACCCTATGCAGATGTAGAGTCTATTAATATGGCTAAGCCAGTCAATGCCGGAGATCATATCCACGTAGTATTTAACTTTCACGGTAACCCTGAAGTATTATTGCGAGGTAATAAGGTCAATATCAATACGGCCACTGCAAAAGAACTTGATGCATTACAAGGTATTGGTCCTGCTATGGCTAAAAGAATTGAAGAATATCGCTCACAAAAAGGACCCTTTACATCTGTTGAAGGTATCAAGGGGGTGAAGGGCATTGGGGATGGCGTATTTAAGAAGATTAAAGACAAAATTACAATTTAGTCATGTAGATAGTGATCATGATGGACCCGTTCAAGATATAAATGCTGTTAACCGCACCACTATGATAGTAACCCATAGCCAATGGGCACATATTATATTAGGCTCTATAATTATTGGTATCATATTAGGCTATGGACAATATTATCCAGTTCTTAGTCAGATGCACTATATTTTTGCTATTGGGTTAGCCATTATAGGTGTAAGTATTATTAAAGTATTGCACTCGTCTGATAGGTGGCGTTTGCTTGGTAAGTTAATTATTTTAGTCACTGTAGTAATAGGTGTATCCTATTATGAAACAAACAATCAAATTATTAATTATAATAGTTATTCATCGTACTATTTACAGCAAGAAGGGGAATATCTTGGTACGGTTGTAACTGCTCCTGAACGGGTAAATTTAGATGAACAGGAGTATTACAAATATAATGTAGAATTACATGGATTACATCCCTATAAAGACACTGCAAAAAATGACTATATTAAGGCACAGGGACGTTTACAGGTATACTCAAAGATATTTGAAACGAAGTATCCTATACGACTAGGGGAACAAGTAATTATTGAAGGTACACCGAAGTCCTTATTTCTTCTCGAAGAGGAAGGTCGTATTAATCTTAGGGGCCGTTACATGAGCTCTAATACTAGAGGTCGCATATACGATAGTGTATATCGCTCTGCTAGTAACAAAGATTTACAAGTATTTCAATATAAAGAAACATTGTTTGAAAATTTATATAAGAAATATTTAATGTTATGTGGACAAGCAAGAGAATCCATTGATAAACATATTGGTAAAAATCTAGAGGGACCGCAAAAGGTATTAGCGCAAGCTCTAGCTTTAGGCGGTCATTATAGTGAGCTTGGAGAAGAACGAATGAAGGCCTTCTCCTATACAGGACTCATCCATATTTTATCCATATCAGGTTCGCATATTGCTCTGTTGTTAGCACTTGTGTATGGTCTGGGAC
>NZ_CAKPTN010000218.1 GCF_934190855.1 uncultured Veillonella sp.
TCGTATTCCTCTTATTCAAGGTGTAACATTTGCTTCTGTAGGTCCTATGATCATGATTGGTCAGCAGCATGATATTACAACTATCTACGGTGCGATTATCGTAGCCGGTCTCTTTACATTCCTTGTGGCTCCATTCTTTAGTCGATTGATTCGTCTATTCCCACCTGTAGTAACAGGCACCATCATTACTATTATTGGTATCAACTTGATGCCAGTAGCAGTTAAATGGATGGGCGGCGGTGCAGGCAGTCCAAACTTTGGCGATCCGCTTAACATTGCTCTTGGTGTAGCTACATTTGTTCTTGTTATTGTAACCTATCGATTTGGTAAAGGATTTATTGGTAATCTAGCAATCTTAGTAGGTCTTATCCTTGGGACAGCCCTTGCTATGATTTGTGGTATTACTGACTTCTCCGAAGTAGGTCGTTCTCAATGGGTATCCGTTGTAACACCATTCTACTTTGGTCTTCCAACCTTTGATTTTGCTTCTATTATTTCTATGATCATTGTAATGCTCGTAGTTATGGTTGAAACAACTGGTGACAGTATCGCTGTAGGCGAAATTGTTGATAAACCTATTGGTCAAAAAGAGTTGGCGGCAGTACTTCGTGCTGATGGCTTATCTACTCTTATCGGTGGTATTCTTAACAGCTTCCCTTACACAGCGTTCGCTCAAAACGTAGGTCTTATCGCTGTAACACGCGTTAAGAGCCGCTTCGTTGTAGCAGCATCTGGTGTAATTTTAATTTTATTAGGTCTTTTCCCTAAATTAGCAGCTGTTGTAGCTTGTATTCCTAATGCAGTATTAGGCGGTGCAGGTATTGCAATGTTCGGTATGATCGTTGCCAGCGGTATCCGTTCTCTTGGTAAAGTTAGCTTTGATGGTAACTACAACTTGATGCTAGTTGCGATTAGTATTGGTGTATCCATGATTCCTCTTGCAGCACCTAACTTCTACGCACACTTCCCAGATTGGGCTCAAATTCTTTTGAAATCTGGTATTACAGCTGGTAGTATCGTAGCTGTTCTTCTAAACGTTGTATTCAACGGCTTCGGTTACAAAACTGTTAACGAACCAAATCGTGCAACACGTAAATACCGTCATTTCACACGATTCAAAGGCTATCCTAAACATTTCTATCAATAATATATAGTTAGACGAGTTTATTCTCATACGATTACATGTATTGTCTCTCACTGTAGAAACCTTGCTTGTATAGGTAAAACATCTATATACATGTTTTCGATTTTAAAAGGTCTCACTCTAGTTTTAGAGTGAGGCCTTTTTTGTATGGAATCGTGTACTACTTTGGTATATAATTAAATAATATTATTGCAAAGGAGAAGCATTATGAAAGACGAGCGATTTATAGTTACGTATCGAATAGAAGCAAGTTCATATGAAGAAGCAAAAGCAATTGCTTGGGCTGTTCAAGTAGAACAAACCATAGAGTTTCCTTATGAATTTGTTACTGATCTATATATTAAAGAGACCATCACTGGTCGATTAGAGTCTCTTGAGCCTATGGAACAAGGTTCTGCCTATGCCAATGTTGGCGTCATGCCAAATGCTGTAATCGATGTATCTCGTTACTATGTGGCTCGTATTTCATATCTTGTAGACACTACGGCCTTAGAAGCGACACAATTTTTAAATGTTGTCTTTGGAAATTCGTCCTTACAACCTCATATTTGGGTAGTAGATGTAGAGTTATGTCCAACTCTTTACGATATATTTAAAGGACCACGTTTTGGTTTGCATGGGCTTCGCCAACTAGTGGAAACACCAACGCGTCCTATGATTCAAGCCGTTATAAAACCTATGGGGACACCTAATGAAGAGCTAGCTCGTATGTGTGGCGCTTATACACGTGGTGGAGCAGATGTGATTAAGGATGACCATGGCATCTCCAATCAGTCGTTCTCTCAATTTAAAGATCGGGTAAAGCGATGTGCTGCTATAGTGCGCGAAATGAATGATAAACACGGCACACATACTTTATATGCAGCTAATGTATCTGGCGATGGTACAGATGTAATAGAACGTGCTTATTTTGCTAAGGAAGCTGGCGCAACGGCCCTTATGGTAGCATCTGGACTTGTTGGTTTTGGTTGGTTACATAAACTAGCTGCTGATGAAAAATTACGATTGCCTATTATTCACCACCCCGCTTATTC
>NZ_CAKPTN010000219.1 GCF_934190855.1 uncultured Veillonella sp.
TTAAATTATTTAAGACCATTTATAAAGAAAATTGAGATTCAGTGTGTCATTATCGATGTGCTTACTCTTATGGATCTATTGCTTCTACTAATCATGAGGCTTATATATCAGAGAACATGCAACAGATGTTAGCTTTAGTAGATAACGGGGTACAATTAGCTACTAAGGAAGGTCGAAATGATATAAGGGAATACTGCTTTGAAATTATGGATATGTGCCGTTTACAAATGGACTTTGAACAATGCGAAGTTGACTATCCTGATTTATGCTCTGCCTATAGCAAATATATAGCAGAGAAAAAGAAGAAAAGAGAAGGTGTACCTCGTCATCGAACTATCACTGTAGAAGAAATTTTAGCTACAGACGATATGTGGACTATCAATGAGCCTGCTTATTGGACTATCAATATTTATGGTTCTTATGATGACTATTTAGAATCTGCTAAAGATTTTACCTTAGAGCAACGATATCTTAATGCTATATCGTGGTACTTTGCAGAGGTTAATAATGGTGGACATCATCAGTTCTTTTATAACTCTACCGGTATTGTATGGGAGGATGCTCTTGCTGGCTTACGCCTCTTTAAGATGGATCCATTAGCAGATAATTTACAATCTGTAGTCGATTACTTTGGTGGAACAATTCCATTTGATCGAGCTGAACGATGGACTATTTTACAAGACTGGGAGAATGAAGCTGAATTATTCAATTTCCTAGATGGCAAAGATGATGTAGTCTATGAATATGATGGCATCTTTGAAGATGTATTTGTACATGAACATCCTGAATTATTTGTATTTGATGGAACTTATACAGTCTCAGAATAAGATTGGTGTATAATTAACACATATATAGTTGCTTTCACTATGATGTTTACTTTCACCAAATTATATGAGAGGTATTATATGTTAGATAAACAAGGCGTATATGATTGTTTGCGTGACCATCATATCGAGTTTGAAGTTACGAATCATGCACCGCTATTTAGTATGGATGATAAGCCAAATGTAGAGTTGCCATATCCTGAGAGGGATGCGAAGAATCTATTCATCCGAGACCACAAGCGGGAACACTACTATCTGATTACTGTTCGTGGTTCTAAGCGTGTGGATTTAAAACAGTTTCGTAAGGACCATAAGCTGAAAAAGATTTCTTTTGGCTCTGAAGAAGAGCTATGGGATATTTTGAAGATTAAACCAGGTCACGTATCTCCATTCTGCTTGCTCCACGATGAAGACCGTAAGGTACATTACTATATTGATGCGGATTATAAGGATAATCTCATAGGCATCCATCCAAATCAAAATGATGCTACTGTATGGCTTCAAGGAAAAGATTTAGTTAAACTTATTGAAGAGCATGGTACAATAGTAGAATATATTACATTGTAATTTAGTAGAATCGGAGCATGTATGAATAGAAAACTATTAAAACGTATTCTAGTAACATCTGCTATAGCAGTCTTAGGCGTAAGCACATCCTTTGCAGCTCTTGTAACAGAACGAGACCAATCTGTTGATACAGCACCTAGTGTAGGTATGTATCGATTCCAAGTACCTGCAGAACTACAAGGACCATATAATAGTACGGCCATAGCTAACTTAACAACATCTATGGAAAAAGAACCTAATACATTATCCATGAATGTAGCTCATGTAAAAGGTAATCCATCGGAGTCTTATGTGGTAGAAATCTATAAAGATTTAGCAGCTATTGAAACGCATCGCAAATCTGATCAGTATCAAGCTTTTGTTAATGAAGTAGGTTCTAAATTAACAAATCGCAAAGTATATGATGTACAATCTGTACTATTGTTTGAAAAGAAAGATCCTTTATCTATCGTAAATGACGGTAAAGCTGTGGTGACATTGACAGAGTTTAATGTTGATAGCAATGATATCGATACAGTACAACGTCAATATGAACTTGATATAGAACGTGCCGTACGTGATGATGCGGGCTATAAGGCTGGCTATGTGCTTCGTGAAAGAAATGCAAAGAATCATTGGTATGTGATCCAAATTTATAGTGATCAAGACGCACTTACTAAACATTTAAATAGCCCAGGCTATCGATTCATGATGAGCCAAATTCAAGGTAGTCTACAAAACGTTACTACCAAAGTATTAGATGGGGATATACTCGTTAACCATGGT
>NZ_CAKPTN010000220.1 GCF_934190855.1 uncultured Veillonella sp.
GCCAATATATTTCATTTCAGAGATACTACCAGTTAAAAATAAATATTTTTAACTGGTAGTAATTGAAAAATAGGATATATACGGTAGAAATTGTAAAAGATTTGAAAACTAATTTTTTGAGCAATAGAGATATTCATATCTCTATTTATATCAATAGTAGTATTAATATTTCCACTTATGTCTATACAAGTAACTCTATATAACTGTATCTAAATCAATGTCTAAATCAATATCTAAATCAATATCAATATCTGTATATGTATATGCATCTGTATCTGTATCTGTATCTATATCTATATCTATATCTATATCTATATCTATATCTATATCTGTAGTTCTATTTGTATCTATATGGGATAAGGAGTAATCAAAATGGCACGATTGCGTTTACGTGAGGTTAGCGAGAGTGAAGAACGTTTTAATCGATTAGAGCGGGCTATGAGGTATGGAAAAAGGTTAAAGTTAGCACAACGAGCGCCTAGAGATATATTTTTACCAGAGGATAAGACATTATGGTTTTTATTTGAGCGTATATATACGGTGGTTCATGATAAGGAAGTAGCCGTACTAAAACGGTTTGGTTTAACACCGATGCAGTATAATGTTTTGGAGTTTATTTATGTTTCATCTTGTAATCCATCATTAGGATTTGTAGTAGATGAGTTACGTATGTCCTATGGCAATTTATTTGTAGTTGTAAAAAATTTAGTGAAAAAAGGCTTAGTTATCTGTGATATTTGTCCGAATGATAAACGATCCAAAAGTTTAGCTCTCACTTATGAAGGCAAGCTTTTATTTGAAGAGGTACAAGTCATATATGATAAAGTCTTAGGCAATATGTTTTCAGCTATGTGCAAAAATAAAAAAAGGGAAATTAAATCTAATTTATCATATGTGCTCAGACATTTCAGTCCAGAAAAAATAGAGTGAGTAGTAAACTAGTTAAAACAAAAAATTAAAGCAAAAAATAAAGCAAAAAATCCTACAATTTCTAGTAGTAAAAAATTGTAGGATCTTAAAACTTTAGATTTTAAATTTTAATAGTTATTTTTATGCGATACCTGTCCAGTGCCAGTATGTTAATGCAAATACGAGCATCATGATATAGCCAATAATTGTTAATGGAATGCCTGTAGTCATAAATGTTTTTACGTCGAATGTATCTGTACCGTAAGCTACCATGCCTTGAGGGGAGTTTACTGGTAGTACTAGACCAAAGCATACTGCATATTGCATGAGCATGGTTACGCCCACTGGATTAAGACCTTCTGCAGAGTGTCCCATTACAATGGAGATTACAATAGGAATCATAGCAGAGGAGAGGGCGGTAGCCGATGCAAAACCAAGATGAATTAAAATCAAGAAAGCAGCCATGATGGCAATCAATAGGAATACACTGGCTGTTTCCAAGGAGAACGCATTTACAAAGACTTGAGCAAGCCATGTAGCTGCCTTTGTTTTCAGTAATACAGAGCCTAGACCGATACCAGCGCCAAACATAACGATGGAGCCCCAATCGATATTGGATTGAGCAAATTTCCATTCCATAATGCCAAGTTTCGGGAAGAAGAACAAGGCAATAGCTACAATGGTTGTAGTTGTCGTATCAATCGTATGTAATTTACCACTAGTAGCCCACAACGCTAAGAGGCCGATAGAGATGCATAATAGTTTCTTTTCATCAAAGGTCATTGGACCGATAGCTTCACGCATTTTTGCAAGCTGTACGTCACCACCGTTGAGCTCTTTAAATTCAGGTTTAATGAAAGCTTGTGTTACGAAGTAGGTGATGATAACCATAATAATGGAGAATGGAGCTGCTGCTGTAAGCCAATCAATCCAGCTTACAGAAGTATTCATCTGTGTTTGCATGAAACCAACTGCTACAAGATTTTGCGCAGCAGCTGTTTGAATCATAATATTCCAGAACGTATCGGCCTGTACGGCACCTACCATAAGGAGCGCTGCTACTCGGCTTTTACGTTCAATGCCTAAGTTTTCAACAATGCCAATAATAATCGGTGCTAAGCAGGCAATACGAGCCGTTGCACTTGGTACGAAGAAGGCGAGAATAAGACCTGTAATAATAACACCTAAATAGATGCGGCTTACTTTAGTACCTACACTAGATAAGACAAGCATAGCAA
>NZ_CAKPTN010000221.1 GCF_934190855.1 uncultured Veillonella sp.
CTCCGTTGCCTAGTGTAACTAGATAACTGAAAGGCCATTTCTTCATGCTTTTGTGTAACTAGAGATGAGCCTGACGTCACTACTCGTCTGACTATCTAGTTATATTATAGGGATAAAGATATATATCGTCAAATAGAGATAAATCTTATAAATATCAATTAGACGCAAATCTGGCATATACTAAATTATAAAATTATTAATAATAGGCACGACCTTATTTGCATAGTATACTTATGCTAATAAGGTTGTGCTTATTTTATTGAGAGATAAGATTCATTTTCGAGAGAGGTTTTTATGGTTCAACGTATGTTAATGCTGGCCCTTGTGTTGCTGGCTTTCACCATGCCCACAGAGGCAATCACATTTCAGGAGCTGAAGTCGTCGCCGCAGTTCAAGTTAGTTCATCAGCATGAGTATGAAAAACAGGGCCCCATTGTTAATGACGGTGGTATGTATGTGTATTTAAATACCTATTCTGTGGAGGTTCAAAAGTATGCGCCGCCACAATATACATTAAGTGCTATTTATTATGTGGTACACACGTCGCACTATCAAACTGAGATCATTGAAAAAAGACTTACTGTGAATTATGATGCTAACTATTCACTGGCGACTTTGGTTAAGTCATCTCATATGATGAAGCCAAGTCCCTCTATGCTGGCTTTGATTGAGGCTAGTGAAAGCAAGTCTGGATTATTTATGTCTGAAACGAACAGTGCGATTCATACACTGGATGGTGCGCTTAAGAAGACTCCGTCTTTGGAAGATGCTAGAAATCTTCCGATTCATCGAAAGAATACTGTTATGTATGATTTAGCGGATGCTATGTTTATAGCTGCCTATCAGCAGCATTTTGATGATATTGTGGTACAGTGAGGTGGACGATGAAACGCATATATTTACTTTCACTATGGTTACTAGTCTGCCTCGTGTTGCCTATGAAAGGTCAAGCCGTATCACAAGCTGAGTTATTAAATGCAGAGCATTATCAGCATATCGACTCAACCGTTGATTCTGGCAGAGGGGATGGTAAGTACTTAGATCTTAGCTCCATTAAAGCTGTGGACGCACCCGATGGTCATCGACGTGTGGAAGCGACTATTTACGTGTTAATGCCTGCATCCAATCTTATTCAAGGCATTCACCTGCTATATGATTATGACCTAGAGCGATCCTTGCGCCATTTGATTACCATTCATGAAAAAGGCTTACAACAAGGTGCTAACACACCGTATATCTCTATTTGGCGTGCAAAACAGGAAAACCCTGGTATTATAGGGACCGTTAACGGTGGCATTGCTTTTAATAATGAAGGTAGAACACGCCGACAACGACTTCAACAAGAACACTTAGAAGCAATGATACTACCGCCTCAATTTGGAATGGAACGATATACAATAGCCAATATCATCTATCAGAAAGCTTATGGAGTAGCCTATGACGATGAACCGTGATAGCTTATGAAAAGTACTAAAATGGTTAAAGCAGTAGATAGACTCAGATGGAACACTAAACTTGTTTTGGGGCTCTTGTTAAAACTCATACTTGTACTTATTTGGGGAACCTCTATTTGGGGGATTTATACATTACTGTACGATCGATATGTATTAGAAGCATATCCATTAAGAGAGTATCTTCCCGTGTTGATATTTTGCTTTGGGAATATTTGGGTTTTACCGTGTGTAATTTTGTGGTATGAGAAACTATATCCTGCATTTAATAAACCTAAAATTTATTATAGAGTGAAAGCTTGGTTCATTTCTTTAAAAGAACAATCTACTATGGGTATGTGTATTTATAGTTGTATAGATTTTTTAATAAAGTTATGTCTAATAACATATGGCACTATGGTAGTTTTAGCTTCCTTTATTTTGGCTGGTATTATATTAGTTCTGCCTCTGCTTATGATTATTAACTTGATACTTCATTAGTTCTTGAAAGCTCTTGAACATGCATTTTGTATTTCTGATACGCTCTTAACTTATTTACACAATGCAAAAGCCAAGCTATTCATATTTAGAAATAGCTTGGCTTTTATTGTACGCCGAATAGGCATGACTAAACCCCCAGTTAAACTGGGGGTCGGCAAAATTTCTTAGAGAAAAGGAAAGAAC
>NZ_CAKPTN010000222.1 GCF_934190855.1 uncultured Veillonella sp.
TCATAATAAGATACGGCTCGTTTACCAACATAATCAGCTTTAAACGCATGTGGATCTGTGCCTATTTGATCTAAAATCCATTTCAATTCTTTTGGATTAATTAATTTACTATCTTTTGTATCTCCGTCATTACAACCATACAACAATCCATATAAATCTACTCAAGCCTGTACATTTTGAGAATAGTTATAAAAATTGCTTCTTCCCCACAAACCAGGTTGCCGTCCTTATCGGTCATCTCACGCGGGATGCCGATTTGGTCGCAGTGGAAGTAGTGGGTTTGTTGGCGGCTTTCATCGTCTGCGGTAGTCCAATTGCGGACTTTCGCCAAGGGGGCGTAGCTGTCGTATTCGTAGCGGTACACCAGTCCGTTGGGAGAGGCGATTTAGTAAAGGTCGTCTGAAAAATAGAAACCGCGTGCATACAGCATACACCCTACGTCAGGATTGAAGATTTTGTGCGGGCTACGGCTTGCTAATAATTAAACATTCCTTTTTTTACTAATAGAAAGTCTTCTAAAGAAGATGATATTTTTTCTAAGGAGTCTTCACTCATTACTCCCATGCCGACAGCAAAAATATTTTGATTTTTATTATCCATCAGAATGGCAACCCCTCCACCATTATCTCCAATCATAAGAAAATTTGGCAAATATTCTTTTACTTCATAGTCAATATTCCTTTGTTGGATATCCTCAGCTTCCAAAAGGGTTATCTCATCTCCAAATAATCCATTGCTTAGTTCTAAAAATTGAAGATATGAAGGATATAAAATATACCACTCTGGAGGTAGCATTTTTATAGCTTGGCTAGTAGCAGGATTATTTAAAGTATATAAGGCTTCTAATTCATGTCTATTCATTTTAAAGTGCTCCTAGTTCTTTGAAGTACTTGCAACTTTGACTTAGTGCTCGTTTAATTTGCTTGGGGGCTCAATATGCTATGGGAATCCATGTCATAGGTTCTATAACCTCCATGGCTTCTTCCTGGAGGATGTTTTTTTGCAAGACCAAAGAAATCTACCCAAACTTGCGCATTAGGCCCAAACCAATAAAGATTCTCCCCACCCCATAAGCCAATCGGATCCTGATTCACAAACCGACCCGCATCAGGTTCATAATACCTGAAGAAATTGTAATGCAGTCCCGTCTCACGGTCGGCATACTGGTTTTGCAGGCGGAAGGGTTGGTATGCGCTATCCGTTACCTTGGTTTCCTCTTTCAGACGACCCCAGCCGGTGTAGTTGCCACACCATAAGAGGTTGCCTTCGCTATCGGTTATCTCTCTTGGGATACCGATTTGGTCACAGTGGAAGTAGTGGGTTTCCTGTTTGCTTTCGCCTTCGGCATTGGTGTGGTTGCGTACCTGCGCCAAGGGTTCGTGGCTGTCGGGTTCGGTGTAGAGATAGGTATATCTGCCGTCCGGTTGGATTTCCTGCAAGAGGTGGCCTTGATGCTGAGAAATAATGAAATTGTTAAAAAACCAATGTTTCAGACGACCTCAAAGAAGATAGTGAGGTCGTCTGAAAAACAGAAACCGCGTGCGTGCTGCTGGCACGCACCGTACATATTAAACCGGCATGTTATACAGGCTGCAGTTTGCTAAAAAGTTGAAACGCATGCAATCAGCACTACATTTTATCTATAAAATGAGTGTTTTAGGCTACAGTTCGTTATAGTATTTAAATGAATGAATTAAAAAAGAAATATCAGATGCTTCGTACAAATATGTTTGGATTTTATACAAGCAATTTTTATGAGTAAATTTTACTTCTATACTATCTTCTTTATCTTTAAAAGTGAAAGCACTATCAAATATAACCCATTCAACATCATTAATGAAAATTGATGTTTCTTCTAATGGTTGATATTTATGATGACCATCCACTATATTTTTTATATGAGTGTCAATGTGTGATTCATCATTAATCCAATAAGCTCTGAATATAAAAATCTCACTAGCATCTAGTTTGTGTACTGCAAAAGTTGGTAAAGGTTCGTCTCCTAAAATAATAGTTTGTACACCTTCAACAGCTAAAACAGATAAATAGTTATGCTGAGAGCAAGCTAAAGAATAATGCTCTTCTGGTTTTAAATCTACAC
>NZ_CAKPTN010000223.1 GCF_934190855.1 uncultured Veillonella sp.
CGTTGCGGCTTTATTAGCGGCCGGTGCTGTAAGTATTGCAGGTCTCATCGGTTTCGTAGGCCTTGTGATTCCTCATATGTTACGTCTGATTATTGGCAATGATTATGCCTATCTATTACCCGGATCTGCTCTATTAGGAGCCTTTGTCCTCGTTGTAAGCGACACCGTAGGGCGCGTTCTTATGAGTCCCATTGAAATCCCCGTAGGTATTATTATGGCCTTCTTTGGGGCACCGTTCTTCTTGTATCTATTAAGGAGGGATAGCTGATGAGTACAAATAATTCTGCTATTGCTGTAAAACAGCTATCCGTAACTCTTGGAAATCGAGATATTTTACATGATATTACGGTATCGATACCAACGGGAAAAATTACGACTTTAATTGGTCCTAATGGATGTGGTAAAAGTACGCTTTTACGATCTATGATTGGGTATATTTCTAGCCCTAGTGAGTGTGTAACCATCTTTGATAAGCCTTTATCCTCTTATTCGCAGAATACATTAGCTCGTCAAATGGCATTCTTGCCACAAGTACCAAATATGCCAAAAGATATGACGGTAGAGGAACTTGTATACTGTGGTCGTTATCCGTACCAAAATTGGTGGAAGAATACGGCGAAAGAGGATAGAGAGATCGTAGACTACGCATTATCTATTACAAAAACAGATCATCTTCGTCATCAACTGATTCCATTTCTATCTGGTGGTGAGCGCCAACGGGTTTGGATTGCTATGGCCTTAGCTCAAGAACCAAAGCTTTTAGTACTTGATGAACCTACAACGTATTTAGATATTAATCATCAATTAGAGATTATGGAGCTTTTAAAACGGCTCAATAAAGAGCAAGGTTTAACAGTTCTCATGGTGCTACATGATTTAACACAAGCAGTGCAATACTCTGATTACATGGCTGTTATTAAAGCAGGACACTTGATTGCAGCAGGGGATACAAAGGATATTACCTCTGATTCATTATTTAAAGAGGTGTTCTCTGTAGATGTACAAGTCGATAACTTTGATAATAAACCATACGTACGGGTAAAAGGTTTATTATAGTTGTTGTTGCGTAACTACTATGGTAGTGGTTACAAAATGTATGAAGCGTATGCAACGTATGAAATGATAGTTATCAAAATATAATTAAGTTCGAAGAACAGATACGAATATAAAAAAGGGACTATAACTAGACTGTAGTAAATACATTCTGTTATAGTCCCTTTATTTGTTTTTAAAATGTAACGTCTATGCTGTATGCTTCTTTCACGAGGCGAGCCATAGCTTCAGGTGTTTGAAGACCTGGATTTAATAGGAATAGTTTAGATGGTAGATATACTACGCGGTTATTTTGAACTGCTTTCAAATTCGCCCATGCAGGATTATCTGTCATGGCTTTTTTCATAGCCTTAGTAATTTCTTCTTCTTTGCCCATTGTTACAACAAAGATGATATCTGGATCATCAGCTGCTAGAGTTTCTAAAGAGTAAGGTACAGTTTTATCTGTTGTAGTTTTATCTAAATGACTAGTTACAACATTTGTCATGCCTAATTCTTTAACCATAGAGGCTGTGATAGAAGCATCAGTTTCGGCTGTTACGCCTTTACCAGTAGCACGTAATACAGCTACGCGAGCAGGCTGTTGGCCTTTAACGGCATCCTTTACTTTAGCAATGTTATTTTCATAGGTAGCGATGACGGTTTTGGCTTTATCTTGATGGTTAGTTAACTCACCGAGGAATGTTAAAAGTGGTGCATTATCCTTAATGCCATCATAGTTAATTAGTACTGTTGGAATTTTGCTAGATTGTAGTTGCGCCTCATATTTTTTATGCTGATTTTCGAGGCCTAATACTAAATCCGGATTAAGACCTAACAGTTGTTCCATATTGATGTTGGCTGTTTGACCAAGAGCAGGTAATGCTTCGATTTCAGGCGGTAAACTATCTGTCGTATTTACACGACTAATAGCTTTTCCATCTACTGCATAGAGCATAGATAATACGGAATTAGATAAGACCGCAATTTTTTGAGGATCCTTTGGTACT
>NZ_CAKPTN010000224.1 GCF_934190855.1 uncultured Veillonella sp.
TTCTGTCTTGCGATAAGAATGCATTACGCGCTAACTGTTGAGTGATTGTAGAACCACCTTCAGATACGCCACTATGTACGATGTTCACCCACACAGCACGCAAGATACCGATTGGGTCGATACCATGATGTGTGTAGAAACGAGAGTCCTCTGTAGCAACAAAGGCATTCTGTAAATCTTTAGGCACATCCTTCAAAGGAATTGGCAATCTGTTTTCTGAGGAATGAACCGTCGTAATGAGATTGCCGTGCACGTCATAAATTTGAGACGATGCAGAAGGACGTACATTGGATACATCTGGTAGGTTAGACAGTGTAGCACTGATGAAACCACAGCCACCTCCGGCTACGATGAGTATAAGGAGAAGGGCACAAATCCAAAATAGACGCTTCGGACTTGTTTTCTTCGGTGTAGAACCATTGCCATTTGACCGGCGATTGGATCTCGCATTTGAGTTACTACTCATAGAGTCACCTCTTTTTTCTTTTAGTAAATATAACGTAAAATCTATTACGCAGTTATAAATATTATATCATAAATGGCTTAAAACCAATACTACATTATAATTGTGAAAGTTTTTAGATAATGGTATACTAAAACAATAGTATTTCTAGGAGGATTATCATGATTAGTGCTCAAGAACAAGTACGCCAAATTAAACACGGCGTAGCAGACTTAATTAACGAACAAGAACTTGTAAAGAAAATAGAGAAATCCATTAAGGAAAGCAAACCTTTAGTTATTAAATTAGGTTTGGACCCAACAGCTCCAGATATTCATTTGGGCCATACTGTACCACTTCGTAAACTACGTTTATTCCAAGAATTTGGTCATCAAGTAGTGATTGTTATCGGTGGTTTCACAGCTCGTATTGGCGACCCTACTGGTAAAAGTGTTACACGTCCACCATTAACAAAAGAAGAAGTATTGAAAAATGCTGAAACTTATAAAACACAAATCTTCAAAGTGTTAGATCCTGAAAAAACCATCGTTCGTGACAACAGCGAATGGTTAGAATCTATGAACTTTGCTGATGTGCTTCGTTTGGCTAGCTCCTATACTGTGGCACGTATGATGGAACGTGATGATTTCAGCAAACGTTTCAAAGAAGGTCGTCCTATCGGCGTACATGAATTTATGTACCCATTGATGCAAGGTCATGATTCTGTTGCATTACATGCTGACGTTGAATTTGGCGGTACAGACCAAACTTTCAACTTGTTAATGGGTCGTCATTTACAAGAATTAGAAGGTCAAGAACCACAAGTTGTTATCACAATGCCATTGCTTGAAGGCCTTGACGGCGTTCAAAAAATGAGTAAATCTTTAGGCAACTATATCGGTATCGACGAAGAGCCTAAAGAAATGTACGGTAAAGCAATGTCTATTCCTGATGAATTGATGATGCGTTACTTTATGCTTGTAACAGATATGTCTATCGAAGAACAAGAAGATATGGCAAAACGTCTTGAATCTGGTGAATTACACCCACGTGACGCTAAAATGCTATTAGCTCGTACCATCGTTCGCTTGTACCATGGTGAAGAGGCTGCTCTCGAAGCAGAAGAGGAATTTAAACGCGTATTCCAACAACGTGCGTTGCCTACAGATATTCCTGAATTTGCTATGGATGCTCCAACAGAACCAATCTTTGTACCACAATTCTGCACAGATGCTGGTTTGACTGCCTCTAATGGTGAAGCACGTCGCTCCATTAAAGCTGGTGCTTTCAAAGTAAACGGTGAAAAATATAGCGAAGAAAATATTACTCTTGAGGATGGCATGATCCTACAAGTAGGTAAACGTAAATTTGTAAAAATTAAATTTAATTAATATAAAACTGTGATGGGGTGTAGCACCTCATCACAGTTTTTTTCTGTCTATTATGTCTATAAGATTATTTATCTACTGAATCTGCTATTTATGAAGCAAAAATTGACTTACAAGTTAATGTATAATGAATGTAAAAGATAAAGATGAAAGATAACTATAAAATACAAATTTAATACATAAAACATTTATAC
>NZ_CAKPTN010000225.1 GCF_934190855.1 uncultured Veillonella sp.
GCTAACCATACGGTTCTTCAGTTTAGTGTAAAGCTTGTAATACCATTGTGCATTTTCTACAATCGTTAAATTTGGCCTTAATGGTATTGTTAACATTTCACCTTCATCAGACAGAAGATTTTGTAATTCAATGGAAGGTTTGTATTGCACTTGAAGGTGTGCATTAATCATTAATAGATCACCATATAATTTATAGGTGTCCATTTTATTGGTGTCTTCTAATTCCTCTTTGATTTTTTGGTGACGACCTTCTTCTTTTTTGATTGCCGCCGTTAAAATCTTTTCTAATTCTTTGTCTGCTGTGTGGATAGCTTTTGTACTGTGAATTGATTCCTCTAAAGCTTCAGAAATAGTTTCGTATGTTTTCACAACATTATAATTGTGTAAGATAAAGGTGGAATATGCTTTTTTGTGGTTATCATTTATTAAGGCGAGTAATCCGTTGCCCTTTTGAAGCATCATTTTTAAATCGTACAATGCATTTGCTAATTTATCGATTTGTGGTGCCTCTAAATCGGTTATAATTTCGTCACCATTTAAATTAGCGTTATATAAAACCTCATCAAGTAAAGGTTTACCAAAGCCGTTAAAAATAGCTCGAATAGACTGTAGAACACTGCCATTACCAAAGGAGACTAGTAGGTTTCTAATTTCATTATAATCAAAGTCCATTAGACTAACGCGATTAGCATTAGGTGGTAATTCGTATTGAAGTTTAGGGCTAATAGAACGCTCTCGGTTCATTAGTGGAGAAACGTGAATTAAAGATTCTAAGATGACTCCATCTTGCACAAAGATACAATTAGAATATTTGCCCATTAATTCAACATAAATGAGTGTACTTGTAATAGAACCATCCATTTCAAGTTTATCCGTTTGGATGCACATGATACGGTCCCCATTGATTTGTTCAACTTTTACAATACGGCTACCTTCTATATGTTTACGTAAGAACATACAAAGAGAGCTAGGTTCTTTTGGTAAATCTTGTAGTGGCTTGCTAAGATACATAGCTGGTGTAGCACCTACGGTGATGATCAAGTTTTGATCTTCATTAAGGGCTCGAATTTTAAATAATAATGTAGTTTTATCTATTTGATATAATTTTTGTATTTGACCAGTTTGTAATCGCTCATTTATCTCTTTAGCGAGTACAGACATAGTAAGACCGTCTAAATTCATAGTACTCCTTTCAAATTTATTTAGAAGTATAGTTTAGTATACCATAGTGTACATATAATTCTTAGTATTTAAACACGGATTGTGTAATTCGTGGTACAATAATAAAAACTACTAAGGAGGATATCTTATGAAAAGTATGACCGGTTTTGGTTCTGGTACAGCAACCAAAGATGGCATTACCTGTACGGTAGAAATTAAGTCCGTCAATGCACGTTTCTTGGATTTATTTATACGTAGTCCAAAACAAATGAATCCTTTTGAAAGTATCATTCGTGGGATGGTACAAGATCGTATAAATCGAGGTAAGGTAGAGGTATCGGTTTCTATTCAAGATGCTGGAGAGAGACCTAAAACTTTTACTATAAATAGTGTATTAAGAAAACAAATTCAAGAGTTACTTGTTCAAGAAGAATTTTATGATGACCCTAAAAAGGTGCCATTACAAGCTGTAAATTCAATTTCTAATGATTGGATTCAACAACAAGATACTCCTATTGCAGAAGAAGTACTATCTGATATAGTTAAAGAATCTACAAGTTCTGCATTAGATGCTTTGATTGCCATGCGAGCTGTGGAAGGTGAACATATTCATCAAGATTTAGTGGACCGTATCATCACACTAGAAACTATTATTTCTAATATTGATATTAATAAAGCTGGTGCTGTAGAGGCCTATCGTGAACATATTAGAAATAAAATTCAAGAGTATTTAGTTTCTTTAGAAGCAAGTATCAGCGAAGAGCGTTTTCTGCAGGAAATTGCTATATTAGCTGATAAGACTGATATTACGGAAGAGATTGTCCG
>NZ_CAKPTN010000226.1 GCF_934190855.1 uncultured Veillonella sp.
AAACAATAGCACCCACAAAAATGACAACACCTACTACGGATAGGATAATGCCGCCAAAGAAAACTACAGCCGCTAAAACAACGGCTAAAATAATAATCAAGATGATGCGACTAAGCCAGCTTGTACTATTAAAGCTATACACCTTAACTTGCGGTCCATATTGATTATATTGTTCGTAACGTTGACGCTCTTCATCCATGTAAGTTGGCGTTGAATCAACGTGTACAGAGTCACCTACCTCTTCGATAGTTACCCCATCAAAGTCTCGGCGCTCATCATCGGATAATACGCGCGTATTAGGTTCAGTAGTTCGCGTATTGCCTCCAAAACTACTACCTTGTTGACTATTTCTATATGTGTTTTGATTGTTATGTATATTCTGTTGATCAGACATAGTTAATTCCTCTATATGACCAAAATAATAATTAATTTTATACAACCTATTATACCATATTTTACCGATAAAAAAGCAAATAAATATCCCCTATAAATATAAATTCATATATCTATAGGGGATGTATTATATTGGTATTGTTTATAGCTAATATATGTTAATGCACATATTAGTCATTCAAGAATTTTTGAAGTAATTCATTAACCATACCAGGGTTAGCACGGCCTTTAGATTCCTTCATAACTTGACCAACTAAGAAGCCAATAGCCTTGCCATTACCGCTCTTGAAGTCTGCCACTGGTTGTGGATTGTTAGCAATAACTTGCTTAACGATTTCTTCAATAGCGCCAGTATCTGTAATTTGAACAAGACCTTCTTCTTTTACGATAGTATCAGCATCCTTGCCAGATTCCCACATGGATACGATAACTTTTTTCGCAATTTTACCGGAGATTGTGCCTTTATCGATAAGAGCAATCATACCAGCTAAGTTTTCAGGGCTTACTTTAGATTCAGCAAATGTTAAGCCATTTTCATTGATCATCTTAGACAAGTCACCAAGCATCCAGTTAGCTACAGTCTTAGGATCTGCACCAGCTTTTACAGTAGCATCTAAGAAGTCTGCCGTCTTGCGAGCTACTGTGAGGATCGTTGCATCTTCACGAGGTAAGCCGTATTCAGATACAAAGCGTTCAATTTTAGCGTCTTGTAATTCTGGCAATGCACGGCGTTCTTCTTCGATTTTTTCGTCAGTAATTACGATTGGCACCAAGTCTGGTTCTGGGAAGTAACGGTAATCGTTTTCAGCGTCTTTTTTACGCATACCAAGAGTAATCCCTTGAGCATCATCCCAGGTACGAGTTTCTTGGTCTACTTTACCACCAGCTTCGATTAATTTTGCTTGACGCAATGCTTCGTACTCGATAGCTTTTTGGATACCAGTTAAGGAGTTAACGTTTTTAGTTTCTGTACGTGTACCGAACTCTGTAGTGCCACGAAGGCGTACGGATACGTTACAGTCACAACGCAAGGAACCTTCTTCCATACGACCGTCAGATACTTCTAAATATTGCAAAATAGAACGTAACTTTTCAACGTATGCTTTCGCTTCTGCACCAGAACGAATATCTGGTTCAGATACGATTTCAAGAAGAGGTACACCTGTACGATTATAGTCAACATTGGAAGATTTGGAGTCGGAAATAGTATTGCCACTATGAACGAGTTTACCAGCGTCTTCTTCCATGTGAATACGCGTAATACCAATGCGTTTAGTTTCGCCATTTACTTCGATGTCTAAGTGACCATTCAAGCAAATTGGCAAATCATATTGAGATGTTTGATAGTTTTTAGGCAAATCAGGATAGTAGTAGTTTTTACGGTCAAATTTATTAAAGTTAAGAATTTCGCAATTCAATGCTAAGCCTACCTTAATAGCAAATTCTACTACTTGTTTGTTTAACACAGGCATAGCACCAGGCAAGCCAAGGCACACTGGGCATACATGTGTATTTTGATCGCCGCCGAATTCAGTGGTACAACCACAGAAGATTTTACACTTAGTCTTAAGC
>NZ_CAKPTN010000227.1 GCF_934190855.1 uncultured Veillonella sp.
TTGCCTTTGGTTTTAGTCGTAAAGCATGGGATTATTTATTCCCTAATGCACCAGTACCAAAAGAGTTAGAAGATTTTACTGGCATTAAAGGGGATAAACAAGATGTACCTGCTGTTCCAGCAGATTTGTTCCTCCATGTTCGTTCTAATGATGAATCCGTTACATATACTGTAGTAGATCAAATTATGGGGTTCTTACGTCCGATTACATCTGTTGTGGACGAAACTCATGGCTTCCATTATGAACAAGGTCGCGCTATTATTGACTTCGTTGATGGTACGGAAAACCCTGTTGGCGAAGAAGCTGTGGAGTGGGGCGTTATTGGTGACGAAGATCCTGAATTCACCAATGGCTCCTATGCATTTGCTCAAAAATATGAACATGATCTTGATGCGTGGCGTGCACTTCCTACTGAAATGCAAGAAAGCTTTATCGGTCGTCATAAATTCAGCGATATTGAATTAGATGATGATAAAAAAGATCCGGCTGCTCATACTGTAGTAGCTCAAGATAATCGAGATGATGAAGAACATAAAATCGTTCGTATGAACGTGCCATTTGCACAACCAGGTCAAGGTATACGCGGTACATATTTTATCGGTTATGCTCGTTACTGGGATGTAACTAAAACAATGCTTACTAATATGTTTACACAAAACGACAAATTGCTTGATTATTCTAAACCAATTACAGGTATGCTCTTCTTCATTCCATCCCTTGATACATTGGACGCCATTGCTGAAGGCGAATTATAAAAGATTTGAGCTGTATAGCTATTGCCCGTTTCAATATTCTGAAATAGGTTAATTAAATTAACTCAATTTTTATAATAAAATAATATATTATTCTATAGAAGCGCCCCTTTTAGGGCGCTTTTATGCTATAATAATCCTATTAGACTCGAAAAAATACATTGTAGTTATGAATGAGGTATTCCATGAATTATACTAGCACCCGCGGTACCGTTGCGGTAAATGAAACATATGCATTGTTGCACGGCTTAGCAGAGGATGGTGGTCTATATGTACCATCTTTATTCCCTACAAACTGCTTAACTTACAATGATGTAAAAGATAAAAACTATCAAGAGGTAGCAGCTGTTGTATTAGCTAAGTTGTTCCCATGCTTCTCTGAAGCTCATTTAAATGAAATGATTAACTCCGCGTATTGTGATGCTAACTTCAGCACTCGCGATATTGCACCGTTGCATTCTATATTAGAAAAAGTATCCGTATTGGAATTGTTCCATGGTCGTACACAAGCTTTCAAAGATATGGCGTTATCTTTATTCCCGTATCTTTTAGTAGCTGCTAAAGAGGCAGAAGGCGAGAAAAAAGAGGTTCTTATCTTAACTGCTACATCTGGTGATACTGGTAAAGCCGCTCTTGAAGGTTTTAAAGATGTACCTGGTACACATATCCAAGTATTCTACCCAACCGATGGTGTAAGCCCAATGCAAGCTGAACAAATGCAAAAGCAAGAAGGGGAGAACGTTAATGTTACAGCTATTCACGGTAACTTCGACGATGCTCAACAATTCTTGAAACGTCTCTTTGTAGATAAAGAAACGGCAGAAGCGGTGGCTGAAAAAGGTGTTATGTTCTCCAGTGCTAACTCCATCAACATTGGCCGCTTGGCACCTCAAGTGGTGTACTATGTAAATGCCTATGCTGAACTCGTAGCACAAGGTGCTATCCATGAGGACGAAGCTTTTAACGTAGTTGTTCCAACAGGTAACTTCGGTAATATCTTGGCTGCTTACTATGCTAAGAAAATGGGGATTCCTATCGGCAAATTGATTTGTGCATCTAACCAAAATAACGTACTTACTGATTTTATCAATACAGGTGTTTACGACAAGAACAGACAGTTCTATGCAACTGCTTCTCCATCAATGGATATTCTTGTTTCAAGTAACCTTGA
>NZ_CAKPTN010000228.1 GCF_934190855.1 uncultured Veillonella sp.
GAATATCGTCAATTGAAACAGCATATGCCTAAGGATGTAGATGTTTACCACGCAACGATAGATGCACTATTAGAGAAACGACATAGAATTTGTGAAAAATTTTGGGAGGTTGTGTAATGGCTATTAGAAAACCAAGAGGTACACAAGACTTTTTGCCAGAACAAATGATAAATTGGCACTATATTGAACAACGTATGCGCGAGATTTGCAAAGTATACGGGTTCAATGAAATTCGCACACCTGCCTTTGAAGATACTAAATTATTCTTGCGCGGCATCGGTGAAACTACAGATGTAGTACAAAAAGAAATGTACACCTTTACTACTGGCGATGAAGGTGGCTCTAGCTTCACTTTGCGCCCAGAAAATACAGCGTCTGCTGTGCGCGCATACTTAGAAAATAAAGTATATGGTAAAGAAGGCCTTACAAAATGGTATTACATGGGACCCATGTTCCGTCATGATAAACCACAAGCAGGTCGTTACCGTCAATTCCACCAATTTGGTGCAGAGGTATTAGGCTCTCAATCTCCAGTTGTAGATAGTGAAGTTATCTGCATGGTTGTACAATTGTTGAAAGACTTTGGCCTTAAAGATCTCAATGTAGAAGTAAACTCCGTAGGCTGTCCAACTTGCCGCCCTGTATACCGGGAAAAATTAATCGCTTTCTTTGAACCTAAAAAAGAACAATTATGTAGCGATTGCCAAGAGCGTTTATATAAAAATCCGTTGCGTATCTTGGACTGTAAAAATGAAACATGTAAATCCTTGTCTGTAGGTGCTCCTGAAATTCACGAACATTTATGTGGCGAGTGTCATGATCACTTCGAAGAATTGAAAACCTATTTAACGGCTGCTAATGTGCAATATACATTAAACCCTCGTCTCGTACGCGGTCTTGATTATTACACTAAAACAGCATTTGAAGTACAATATACTCCACTAGGCGCTCAAAGTGCCATAGCCGGTGGTGGCCGTTACGATGGTCTAGTAGAGGAGCTCGATGGTCCTCATACGCCAGCCATTGGTTTTGCAATGGGTATGGAACGTTTGCTTTTAGCCCTTGAAAAACAAAACTTATTACCAGAGCCAACTGTAGAACCATCTGCGTTCGTAGTAGCCCTTGGTGATGCGGCTAAGGTAGAGGCTTTCAAAATCTGCCAAGCATTACATGATGCATATGTAACCGTTGAAATGGACGGACAGGGCAAGAGTATGAAGGCACAATTAAAATATGCTAACAAAATTAATGCAAAATATGTTATCATATTGGGTGATGATGAATTGGCTCGTGGAGAAGCCATTATCCGATTCATGGATACTAGTGAACAAGAGACTGTATCTCTCAATGCAGTGTCTGAGCGTATAACTTCTTTGGTGAAAGGATGACAATTAGAATGGAAACAATGCAAGGCTTACACCGTACGCACGGTTGTGGCACCATCTCTGAACAAGAGGTAGGTAAAGAGGTCGTATTATGTGGTTGGGTTGAACGCCGTCGTGACCATGGTGGTTTGATTTTCTTGGACTTACGCGATCGTTCTGGCGTAGTACAAATCGTAGCGTCCCCAGATCATAACGTAGAATCTTTCCACAAAGCAGAGGATGTTCGTAACGAATATGTACTTTGTGTACGTGGTAAAATTACAAAACGTGATGAAGCAGCTATTAATCCAAATCTTCCTACAGGTGCATACGAAATGTTCTGTGAAGAGTTACGCGTATTGAACTCCGCTAAAACTCCTCCATTCTATATCCAAGATGATATCGATGTAGATGAAAATATTCGTTTGAAATACCGTTACCTTGACTTGCGTCGTCCAGAAATGCAACGCAACTTGATTTTACGTCATAAAGTAACAAAAGCTATGCGCGACTTCTTCGATAGCCGCGATTTCTTGGAAATTGAAAC
>NZ_CAKPTN010000229.1 GCF_934190855.1 uncultured Veillonella sp.
CTTTGAAACAGCAGGCTATGATGAAGGTGGTGCAGGGGCTACCAATGTAGTACTTAAGTAACATATAAGCTACTTGTACGACATAATACTAAGACCATAGTCAGAATAAAATTGTATAGGCAAAAAGAAAAGGTAGTAAGTTCATTTGAACTTACTACCTTTTTTAGAGGGTGCTAATAGAATTAGCGTTCCTTTTTAGACTTTTTATTTTTCGATGAATTAGATTTTGGTTCAGATACTTCTTCCTTAGGGGTTTGATCGTCTTCTTTTACTTTTTCATCTTTTTGTTTGTCTTTATCGTCTTTTTTATCTGCTTTCTCGTCCTTTTTATCATCTTTTTTAGGTTGTACTTTTACAGGATTGTAATAACCTTCAGAGATTGCTGATTGAGCACTAGAAGGAACAGGGAAGTCAGATGCAGGCGTATTGGCAAGCGCGTTTGCCATGAATTGGCCCCACATAACGGCTGGGGTACTACCACCGGTGATGCCGTGTAATGTTTCGGAACCGTAGTCATCACCAATCCAAACGGCAGCTACTAAATCAGGCGTGTAACCAACGAACCAAGCATCCTTGGAATCATCTGTTGTACCAGTTTTACCTGCTGCAGGACGTCCGATTGCGGCATTACCACCAGTACCGCCATTTATAACGGATTCTAGCATATTTGTAATGATTGCTGCATCTTTTTCGTCTACAACGCGTTTTTCTTGGATGGAGTGTTCCTCCACCACTTGGCCGTTGCGATCAACAATTTTAAGGATTGCCGTAGGTTGAACTTTGATACCGCCATTAGCGAGAACGCCGTAAGCTTGTACCATTTCAAGAGGGGTAACACCATGTGTTAAACCACCAAGTGCAGTAGACAAGTTATTATCTTGATCTGTAAGGGTAGTGATACCCATTTCTTTGGCAAGTTTAATAATCTTAGACATGCCTACTTCATCAGCAATTTTTACAGCTGCTACGTTACGAGAATGTTGTAATGCATAGCGATATGTAATATTACCTACGAAGTCATTTTCATAGTTTTTAGGGCTCCAGTTACCAAATGTAACAGGGCTATCATCTACGATAGAACCAGGAGTTTTACCAGATTGAATAGCTGCTAAATATACAAATGGCTTCATAGCAGAACCTGGTTGACGTTCTGCTTGTGTAGCACGGTTAAATGCATCATCACCACGGCCACCAACCATAGCCATAATGTAACCATTATGAGGGTTCATAGCTACGATAGCACCTTGTGGTTGATGTAAACCATTGCTATCAGTGTAGTAATTAGGCAAGTTTTGCATTGCTGCTACAGCTGCATTTTGTGCATCCATATCAAGAGTTGTATAAATTTTTAAACCATCTTTATAGATTGCATCGTCGCCATATTTTTCAGAAACTTGTGCAATAACATAGTTAATGAAGTAAGATGCATTAGATTTTTCATGCGTTTGTTCTTGTTTTGCCACTAAGCCTAAATCTGCTTGACGTGCTTCATCAGCTTGCTCTTGTGTAATGTAACCGTATTTAACCATTTGGCCTAGTACAACGGCTTGACGTTTTTTACTAGCTTCCAAATCATTGAATGGAGAGTAGTAGTTAGGACTTTGTGGTAAGCCTGCAATGAGTGCTGCTTGAGCTAGCGTTAATTGGCTAGCATCCTTACCAAAGTATACATGAGCTGCAGATTGTACACCGTATGCACCTTGGCCAAAGTAAATTTGGTTCATGTACATTTCAAGGATTTCATCCTTAGTGTAATGTTGTTCAATTTTAAGTGCTAGCAATGCTTCAGAAATTTTACGTTTAAATGTTCTGTCTTGCGATAAGAATGCATTACGCGCTAACTGTTGAGTGATTGTAGAACCACCTTCAGATACGCCACTATGAACAATGTTAACC
>NZ_CAKPTN010000230.1 GCF_934190855.1 uncultured Veillonella sp.
GTACTGTACAGATATCTTCTAAGTACATTGCCAATGGATCATTTACTTTTTCACCAAATTTATAAGACGTATTAGGTGCAGTTGGTGTTAAGATTAAATCCACTTTGGAGAAAGCTTCATCAAATTCGTTTTTAATGAGGCGGCGTACTTTTAATGCTTTCAAATAGTAAGCATCATAGTAACCAGCGCTCAATACATAAGTACCTAATAAGATACGGCGTTGTACTTCAGGACCAAAGCCTTCTGTACGAGTTTTAGTAGACATTTCTACTAAATTGTCTGCCGCAACGCGCATACCATAGCTTACACCGTCATAACGAGCCAAGTTAGAGCTTGCCTCAGCCAATGCGATGATATAGTACGCAGACAATGCATATTTAGAGTTAGGCAAGGAAACCTCAACGATTTCAGCACCTAATTTTTTATACGTTTCAATAGCCTCTTCCATAGCTTTTCGAACTTCGCTATTTAGACCTTCACCAAAGAATTCCTTTGGCACGCCGATTTTAAGATGTTTTACATCATTTACAAGAGCTGTCGTATAATCTACACGAGCACCTGGAATAGATGTAGAATCTTTTGGATCGTAACCAGAAATTGCATTTAATACTAAAGCAGCATCAGTTACATCGCGTGTAATAGGGCCAACTTGGTCCAAAGAGGATGCGAAGGCAATAAGGCCATAACGAGATACATTACCGTAAGTTGGTTTCAAACCTACTACGCCACAGAAGGACGCTGGTTGACGGATGGAACCACCTGTATCAGAACCAAGAGCCCAAATAGCAGTACTACTAGCAACAGCAGCTGCACTACCACCAGAGGAACCACCTGGTACACAGTCAGTGTTCCAAGGGTTAGTTGTTTTTGCTAATGCGGAATTCTCTGTAGAACCACCCATAGCAAATTCGTCCATGTTAAGTTTACCAAGGCTAATGTAATGATTGTCTTGTAAACGTTCGATAACAGACGCATTGTATGGAGGTACAAAGTTTTCTAACATTTTAGACGCACATGTTGCAGGCTCGCCTTTAATACAAATATTGTCTTTGATGGCACCAGGAATACCTGCTAATGGAGAAATCGCTTCACCTTTAGCAATTAATTCGTCTACAGTTTTAGCTGTAGCCAAAGCGCGGTCATGAGAATCGGATAAGTACGCATGTACAGTCGGTTCCACTTTCGCTTTATGTGCAATGACAGCATTCGTTAATTCAACGGCGCTGATTTCTTTATTCACTAGTTTCTTGTGTAATTCATGAATTGTTGCCACAGCGAAACCTCCTATTCTTGTACTACGCGAGGTACTTTAAAGTACCCATCCTCTGCTTCTGGAGCAGTAGATAAAGCTAACTCATGATCGAGGGATGGTTTCATTTCATCCTCTCTAAGTACATTATGCAATGGTACCGCATGGGCCATAGGCTCAACACCATCAAGCTCTAATGCATCTAGTTCAGCAACATAAGACAAGATATCGGACAACTCTTTTTCTACATGTGCCATATGTTCTTCCTTAACTTCCAAGCGTGAAAGCAAGGCGATTTTTTTAATTTCCTCTTGGCTGATTTTCATCGGAACACATCCTTTCATAATTATTTATTATAAAGCAAATAATATATATTTTCAAAACATTGTAAGAATGTCTATATATTAGATTTCACCGAGCTCTTTTAAGAGTTCTACAAACTCTTCTTCGTTCATGACGCGAATGCCCAATTCATTTGCTTTAGTAAGCTTGCTACCACTATCTTCACCAGCTATGACAAGGGTAGTCTTCTTGGAAACAGAGCCTGTAACCTTTGCCCCATGAGCTTCGAGGATTTTACCTGCTTCACTGCGGCCCATAATCTCAAGCTTAC
>NZ_CAKPTN010000231.1 GCF_934190855.1 uncultured Veillonella sp.
ATTTTAGGCTTAGTATTTAGCTTGACCTTATATGGCAGTGCTCAGTGGCTCATAGATACTCAGATTATTACAGATCCACGAGCTCTCATAGCCATTCAACTGTTGTCGCCAGCTATCTTTGTGGTAACGATTCTAAGTTGCTTTAGAGGTTACTTCCAAGGCTCCCAATACATGGTGCCTACGGGAACGAGTCAAATCTTTGAACAAATCTTCCGCGTATCCTCTATGGTGGGCTTAGCCTACTACTTTATCGATAGGGGCTTACATTTAGCGGCTGGTGGTGCTACCTTTGCTACCTTTCCAGGTGTGTTAGCAGGCTTACTCGTATTAATTTTCTTTTACTATCGTCAACGACGCGTGCGTGAACAGATGCTTTCACAACAGAATCCAAATGCTATCTGTGAAAGTAACAGCGCTGTAGTGAAACGATTATTTAGTCTAGCTATACCTGTATCTATGGCGAATATCATGTTGCCTATGGTATCTCTCATCGATACATTTATAGTGCCGAAGCGTTTGATGGATATTGGGTATTACCTCAATGAAGCAACAACACAATTTGGCTACCTTACAGGGATGGCTACGTCACTCATTGGGTTACCTATCATTTTGACCACCTCTTTGGCGGCTAGTTTAGTACCCGCTGTATCTGAAGCCCATGCACAAGGTAATGTTAACCGTATTGTGCAGCGGGCGGGAACGGCCATTAAGATTGCCAATATGTTTACGATTCCAGCCTGTATTGGCCTTTGCGTACTGGCAACACCTATTTCCTTGCTCATCTATGCAACGCCTAATGCAGGGCCTGTTATCGCCGTTATTAGCCTAAGTATTGTATTCCTAGGATGGCAGCAAATTACAGCAGGGATTTTACAAGGTTTGGGGCGGACTATAATCCCTATGGTAGCGATTTTCGTTGGTTTGTTAGCGAAAACATTCTTAGATTATGAATTGACAGGAACTGTTGAGCTTGGCATCAATGGTGCGGCGTGGGCCACAAACCTAAACTTTGCCATTGCGGCACTTATTAACTATATGTTTGTAAAAAAATATGTTGGTTCTGTTCTTAATAAACTAGAATTGCTGAAAATTGCAGTATCTGCCATGGCCATGGGGGGAGCAACGCAAGTTATCTATGTGAGTACCGTAGAGTTATTAGGTAATGGTGGTGCCGTAGCTGCCGCTATTGTAGTAGCTGTATTCGTGTATGGACTATCTTTGTGGCTTACTAAGGCCGTTGTGAAGGATGATATGTATCATTTCCCAATTATCGGTAAGCGTTTACAAGCTCGCCGAGATAAGGAGGAAGCAAAGTTATATGAAGAACAATACTAAGGAACCCGTATCCGTACAACCATTAGTGGATGTTGTAAAAGCCTTACGTGCACCTAATGGGTGTCCTTGGGATCAAAAGCAAACTCATGAATCTTTACGACGTTACTTTATTGAAGAAACCTATGAAGTCGTAGATGCCATTGATAATAAAGATATGGATAATCTTCGTGAAGAACTAGGGGATGTATTATTACAAGTTGTATTTCACAGTCAACTGGCAGAGGAAGCTGGTCATTTTACGTTGCAAGATGTAATACATGATGTCACTGAAAAAATGATTCGTCGTCATCCTCATGTTTTTAACCCTGAAAATGATGAAAAATCATATTCATGGGACGAATTAAAGGCAAAAGAAAAGAAAAATTCTCAAAATTCTGTATTAGATGGTGTATCCAAAAGTTTACCTGCCTTAGTGGCCGCTTATAAGCTTCAAGAAAAGGCTGCGAAGCTAGGTTTTGACTGGGACGAGCTCGATCCGGTTTGGGCGAAAGTTTCCGAAGAAATGGGTGAGTTTAAGG
>NZ_CAKPTN010000232.1 GCF_934190855.1 uncultured Veillonella sp.
ATATAGCTCATCGATAGGAATCACATCTTCATGAGCGGCAATTTGGAATACAGAATCCGCTGAGGTATATACAATAGGCTTGCCTGTTTTAATATGCTCTACGCCTAGACGTTCAATAATTTCTGTACCAGATGCAACTTCATTACCTAAATAACCATAGCCTGTTTCTTTTGTGAAAGTATCCATCAATTCCTTAGGAAAACCTTCATAAAAGGTTGGGAATGGAACAGTAACGGGATGCCCCATCATCTCCCAATGACCACTAGTCGTATCTTTACCAGTACTAAGCTCTGCCATGCGGCCAAAAGCACCTTTGATACTTTCACCAGTATCAGAAATATCAGCAATGCGACCTAAGCCAATTGATTTTAAATTAGGACAATAAATTTGACCTGCCGTCGATTCAATATGGCCCAAAGTATTAGAACCTTCATCACCAAACTTTGCAGCATCAGTGGCATGACCAATACCAACAGAGTCCATAACTAATAAAATAATTCTTTTATACATAAGTACTCCTATTGTAATACTCAAGCAGAATAATCCATGCTATACTACCTTTAAGGGTCAAATAACGTGAGTTAGGTTCATCTCCGTAAGGAGGTGATGCTATGACAACATATGAATCGCTATCTATAATGATAGATTTTTCTATACTCATAGTAGCAATCATTACTATTATGATTACGATATTTTTTAATAGCCGTAAATAATAATGAAAACGCCTAACGTATGAGGTATCCTACCACCTCAACACGTTAGGCATCATCAAATTTCCCTATTTTAGATGAGCCTAACGCTAACGGCACGTTATTTGGCTCTCTTTATGTGTTAATTATACTATATATAATTATGAAAATAAAGTACTACTTAAGATAAGGCATAGCTAACATTAGAGCTGCTAAGGATTTACTATCCTTAATTTGCTCAGCCTTAATAGCCTCTAATAAGTCAGACAACGTGAAATACTCAAGCTCAACATATTCATCTGGGTCCCAATTAGTTTCACCCATAGTAAGGTCTTTTGCTAAATATAAATGTAACACTTCATTACAGAATCCAGGGCTTGTTGCAATAGTACCTAATGGAATCCATTGGTTCGCACGATACCCTGTTTCCTCTGCTAACTCACGTTTAGCACAAGTTAGAGGCTCTTCATTAGGATCCAGTTTACCTGCTGGAATCTCAAGCAAAGGCTGTTGCAAAGCATAACGGAACTGACGCTCCATTACAATTTTGTTATCTTCCGTAACAACTACGATTGCTGTAGCTCCGGGATGATGAACAACCTCACGCCACGCTTCATTACCATTTACATCTGCTATATCATAAGTAACTTTAATTAACTTACCATCAAATTTCATTTCGCTAGACTTTTGTATTTCTTTGCTAATTGCCATAGTAGCCTCCTCATCGTCTATATCTATTATGATATCATAAAGAGAATTAGATAAAACAATTAAAATAATTGTTCTACAATAAATAATTAATAAAATCCAGTTACATCTTTAAAAATAAAGTTTTCAAAAGCGTCTTCATCATCTTCATTATCTTTATAATTTGCTTTATTCTCACAAAATAATATAAAATCTTCTTGATCTGGTTGAACAGCACTGTCAATACAAAGGATTAAATATGATAAAGACAATCTAAAGGAATATACTAATGTTATTATAAATTGATACAATTCATATAAATCTACACAAACATTATTATTACCACAATAAAATTGACTATTATTTCTATATGATGAATATCTTGCAAAATCAAATCGTACATTATACTGATCAAGCTCATCAACTAAAGAATCAATCAAAGCAAATGAAGATAAATCATCATATATATAC
>NZ_CAKPTN010000233.1 GCF_934190855.1 uncultured Veillonella sp.
TTGCTTAACTGTATAAAATTTATTATACTATTCTTACAATATTTTTCGCAATAAAAAGGATGTGTATGAATACAATGTTTGATTTATCTTACGGAATCGAAGAGCGCGGTATAGAAAAAGGTATAGAACTAGGACGTTTGAGCTTTATTCGGCATATGCTTTCGCAGCAAATGCCAGTAGAGGATATCAAGAAGTATTCAGGTGCTTCAGATGAAGAAATCAAAAAGGCTGAAGAAATGCCATAACTTTCCTCTGATTCTCGTGGTCTGTCATATCATAATTTATACTTGAGCAAAAAAAGCACATCATTGAAAAATTGTCCTTTGCTTGCTATAATGTTAGCAGTTTTAATTATTATGAAATACAGGTGAGTTATCAATGAAACAAGCTCTAAACGATAGTATTCTTTTTGTAGTTTTAGTAGTAATAATAGTAGCTTTAGTTATAACACTTATAGTTTTAATAATACAAGCAATCTGCAGGTCTGTGGCTGATAATTATATAGATAAGAATAGAAGAAGCTTATTTAATAAAACAAGACCCTTATCAGATAAATGTGTTGAGGCAGAAAACAAGTTGTTAAATGAACTACGGACTTATTGGGCATATATAGATGAATTAGGACTTGATCAAGAATATACATGTTGCTTCCTGTTTGCTTTAGAATACATTGTCATCAGGGTAATGTGTCATAATATCTTCGACATTACATTTCAATATATTACACAGTTTGTCAATTGTGTTTATTTGCACATTCTGATTATGTCTTAATCTATTCAACTGGGAACGGTTCATATGATAATGAGTGTACAGGTCATATTGAGTAATACCCTTGGAATTCATGGTTTCCCATAATTTATCGTATTTAATCATCTTGAGGATGTTCCTCTTTCTTTCATAAATTTATTGCTATGTAATTATTATTGGCGTAAAATTACATTTGTAATAGTGTTCGTATAATGACACTATAGAAAGGGAAAATTATGAAAAAGAGGGTTGCTATAGTTAGTGTACTGGTTTTTATATTTGGATTTATGATTTATCTGCAATATGGACGTGAAGAAAGAGTTGTAAATACAGTATTTAACGCTTAACCGTATTACTAAATATTATGATGAAAGCGGAATGAAATTAGAAAAACCTGAACATGTGATTCAGATTACTACACCGAAGCGAGAAGCAAGCAATCGTTATATTCCTATGACAGATGATGTGACAGAGGCATTTGCTATCTGGAAAAGAAAACAGGAATATGATAAGAAGAAGCTGGGAGAAAAATGAGGGAAGAACAATGAACTTATGCGTGAATATCCACATCTTATATTTACGACTACTTCAGGTAATTGCCTTACCCCAGGTACTCTTGCTGTTGAATGTAGGCGTATTTGTTCAGTTGTGAATAGGAAAAATAGGGAGGTGGAAGGGTGCAAAGAATATGAAGAAATCAAAATATATCCACATCTTTTCCGACACACATTTGTAACACGATGTTATGAAGCGGGTGTGGATCCTATGACGATTGCTTTGATTGTAGGCCATTCGAGAGAGAAAATGGTTAATCATTATACACATATATCAAAAGAGTTTCAAAAAAATGATTTTGTAAAGTACGAGGAACAGGAGAAGGAGCGCATTTTAAGTGATTCAGAGTAGTTAAAAACGACTGATAATATATGTTTGTTTATAACATGATGATTACATAAAATGATGTAAAGTTTCAAATACCGATTGTCTTTTTGCACTTGCTGTGATATTATTAGTATAAATAC
>NZ_CAKPTN010000234.1 GCF_934190855.1 uncultured Veillonella sp.
TTCGTTTATTACCAAATAAAACAGTTGCGGAAAATATCGCTTTTGCCCTCGAAGTAATTGAAGAAAAACCAAAAATCATTAAAGAAAAAGTAAGTCATGTATTAGAGCTTGTCGGTTTAAGTGATAAGGCTAATGATTTACCAGAGGATCTATCTGGTGGTGAACAGCAGCGTGTTGCTATTGCTCGTGCTATTGTTAATCGTCCATCTGTGCTCATTGCTGATGAGCCTACAGGTAACTTAGATCCTGATACAAGTAAGGATATTGTAGATTTGTTCAAGCATATCAACAATTTTGGCACTACCGTTATTATGGTTACCCATAATATGGATCTTGTTTCGTATTTAAATAAACGCGTTATTCGTTTAAAAGACGGTCGCGTTCTAAGTGATAATATGAGAGGTGCAGAAATTAATGAAGCCTAGAACGATAAAATACTATTTTAAAGAAGCTCTGAAATCTATGAAGCGTAACGGGCTTATGACCTTGGCGTCCATCTCTACAGTGGCTTTATCTCTATTTATGCTTGGTGTATTCCTTTGTGGTGTTATCAATTTGAATAATATGGCATCTAGCTTGGAAAACCAAGTACAGTTGAGCATTTACTTGAAAGACGGCTTAACAACAGAACAAATTATGTCTGTAGGAAAACAAATTAAGGCGATTCCAAATCTTAAGAAGCTTGAGTTTGTTAATAAAGAGCAAGCAATGAAAGAGTTTAAAGAGCGCCTTGGTGATCAACAGCAATTAGTTAATGCTTTAGGTGGTGTAAACCCATTGCCTAACTCTTATGTGTTAACCTTTGATAATCCAAGTGATGTAAAGGCAACTGCAAAGCTAGCCACCACCTTCCAAGGTGTAGAAAGTACGCATTATGGTCAAGACATTGTAGAAGAGCTTTTCCGCATTACTCAAGTGATTAGAATTGGTGGGATTGTATTGATTGCTTTCTTAGCAGCTGCTACATTATTTATCATTTCTAATACGATTCGGTTAACTGTATTTGCCCGTCGTAAAGAAATTGCAATCATGAAGTATGTAGGTGCTACTAATGGATTTATCCGTTGGCCATTCTTGATTGAAGGCATGTTGTTAGGCTTAGTTGGTGCTATCATTGCCGTTCTTTGCGTTGGTGAATTCTACCACTTTATTACTATGGAAGTATCTGAATCCTTAGCATTCTTCCCATTAGTACCAATGTTCCCATTCTTCTATGATGTGGCTATCTATATTTTAGGTGGTGGCATAGTAGTAGGTGCTATTGGTAGTACTATTTCTTTAAAACAATACATGAAGGTGTAATGTTTATGAAATATAAAACAATAAAGTCCCGTCTTGTAGCAACAATTTTAACGGGTATAGTCGTACTGGGAACACCTCTATACATTGTTGCAGAAGACGAAGATTTAACGAATCAATTAGATTCGATTCAACAACAAGTAAATCAGCAGAATGCTATTAAAGCAGATGCTGAAACCGTTATTGTTAGCGTGTCTGAGCAATTGCGTCAAATTGAAGAACAATTGCGTCAAGCACAACAACAATTAGAAGTGATTCAACAGCAACGCATTGCAGTAGAGAATGATATTACTGTTAATGAAAAGTTGCTTGCTGAAGCACAAAAGCGTTTAGAAGGCCGTGAAGCTGTTTTCTATAAACGTGTACGTGATATTTATATCAATGGTCGTTTAAGCTATTTAGATGTAGTTAT
>NZ_CAKPTN010000235.1 GCF_934190855.1 uncultured Veillonella sp.
TCAAGATGAATGCCTCCATCGATGAGGTTCTCGATACAAATAAACCTGATGTTATTGTAGATTTTACAAATCCAGCTGTTATCTATGAAAACGCTAAAAAAATGTTATCTGCTGGCATTCATGTTGTTATCGGTACAACTGGTTTAACTACTGAACAACGAGATGAGCTCGATGCAATTGGTCGCGCTAATAATGCTAATTGTTTAGTGGCTCCAAACTTCTCACTTGGTGCAGTTATGATGATGAAAGTATCAGCGGAATTAGCTCCATATTTCCCTAATGTGGAAATTATAGAATTACATCATAATCACAAATATGATGCTCCTTCTGGTACAGCGATTTTAACGGCTAAATTGATCAATGATGCTAAACAAGCTGCTAAGGTAATGGCTGATGAGGATTTAACTCGTGAAAGCTTACCAGGTGCTCGTGGTGCCAAGGTTGATGATGTTACTATTCATAGTGTACGCCTACCAGGTTATGTAGCGCATCAAGAAGTATTATTTGGTGGTTATGACGAAACATTGACTATTCGTCACGATAGCTTAAGCCGTTTATCTTTCATGCCAGGCGTAGTATTAGCATGTAAAAAAATTAGTTCTAAAACAGGTTTAACATACGGTTTAGAACATTATTTATAATTTTGAGCAAGGAGATTTATCAATGAGAAAACCTAATGTTGCAATTCTAGGTGCTACTGGTGCAGTAGGTGCTGAATTTATTTCACTAATCGAAGAACGTAACTTCCCTTATGAAAACTTAAAATTATTGGCTTCTGCTCGTTCTGCTGGTACTGAGCTGACTGTAAATGGCAAAACATATGTTGTAGAAGAAGCAAAACCAGAATCTTTTGATGATGTTGATATTGCTCTTTTCGCTGGTGGTTCCATATCTAAAACTTTAGCGCCAGAAGCTGCGAAACGTGGTGCTATTGTTATCGATAACTCTAGTGCGTTCCGTATGGATCCTGAGGTTCCGCTCGTAGTACCAGAAGTTAATCCAGAAGATATTTTGAAACATAAAGGTATCATTGCAAATCCTAACTGCTCCACAATTATCATGAGCTTAGGCTTGAAACCGCTTCATGATATTTCTCCTATTAAACGCGTTGTTGTAAGCACATACCAAGCTGTATCTGGTGCAGGTAAAGAAGGTATTGAAGAACTTGAGAACCAAGTAAGACAATTTACTGCTGGCGAAGAAATGACAGCAAACTTATTACCTACAGGTTCTGCACCTAAACATTATCCTGTAGCATTTAACTTATTGCCACAAATCGATGTGTTCTTAGATAATGATTATACAAAAGAAGAAATGAAGATGGTTTACGAAACACAAAAAATTCTTCATGACGAAACTATCCAAGTAGTTCCTACTACAGTTCGTGTTCCAGTATATCGCTCTCACTCTGAGTCTGTATTAGTAGAAACAGCAGAACCAGTATCTGTAGAGGCTTTCAAAGCAGCTTGTGAAAAATTCCCAGGCTTACAAGTAAAAGATAATCCTGCAGAACAAATTTATCCTATGCCTTTATATACATCCAATCAAAACGATTGTGAAATCGGTCGTATTCGTAAAGACTTATACAATGACAAAGGTATGAATTTCTGGATTGTAGGGGACCAAATC
>NZ_CAKPTN010000236.1 GCF_934190855.1 uncultured Veillonella sp.
ACTTACCCCTTTTGTATTGTACCGTAGCAAACCCAAGTTTGTGCTTTATCAATATAGGCTGGTACTGTTTCACCAATTGATAAGGAATCGTCTTTAGGGAATAACACCATTTTATTCCCCGAAGTACGACCAAACCACATATCTTCATCGCGAGGACTTGGCCCCTCAACAATAATATCAAACACTTGTCCTTCCATAGGTTTGTTTAATTCATAAGAGATTTCGTTTTGTACATCCATCAATGTTTGTAAACGTACCCGTTTAACCTCTTCTGGAATTTGATCATCCATAGTTGCTGCTGGCGTTCCAGAACGTTTAGAATAAATAAAGGTATACGCCATATCATAACGTACATCTTTTAGTAATTGTAATGTAGCTTGGAAATCTTCCTCTGTTTCCCCTGGGAAACCTACGATAATATCTGTAGTTACAACTACATCTTTAATTTTCTCACGACAGTAAGAAAGTAATTCTTTATAATGCTCCACCGTATAGTGTCGGTTCATCTTTTTAAGAATACGATCTGACCCAGATTGAATTGGTAAATGTAAATGCGTAACGATATTAGAAGAACGACCTAGCGCATCAATCATAGATTTAGTCATATCTTGAGGATGGCTTGTCATATAACGGATACGCTCTATACCAGGAATGCCATCTAAAGCATCAACGAGTGTACCAAAGTCAGTGCCGTCTTTAAAATCTAAGCCATAAGAGTTAACATTTTGCCCTAATAAGGTAATTTCTTTAAATCCTTTTGCACCAAGGTCAGTTACCTCTTTTACGATGGCCTCTACAGGCCGGCTAATCTCTCTACCACGAACGTGTGGAACGATACAATAGGTACAGAACTTGTTGCAACCATTCATTATTGGCACCCAAGCATAAAATGTACCATTAGGTTTTGCCTCTAATTCTGGAAGTACAGTATTATCCATATCTACACTAATTTGGTGTGTATGTCCTCGTTGTACTTCTTCAATCATTTCATTAATATGTTGAATATTATGAGTACCTAAGACAATATCTATGTGTGGAGCGCGCTTAAACATTTCTGCTTGATTCTTTTGTGCCATACAGCCAGTAACAGCAAGAATCAAATTTTTATTTTTACGCTTTAGTCTCATTAGCTCACCTATGCGACCATAAACTTTAGTTTCTGCATTCTCACGCACTGCACAAGTATTTAATAAAATTAAATCTGCAGTTTCCACGTCCTCTGTTGGTTTATATCCAACAGATTCCAGCTGATGCGATAAGCGCTCAGAATCGGCAGTATTCATTTGACAACCATAGGTGTAAATATAATAAGACTTCATTCTAACTCCTACACTTTAACAATCTTACGTTTAGTTTCAATAATATTTTTAACTTTAATAGACATTCGCTCAATAGACATGCCTGTAATATATTCAATCTCATTGCGTACAGATTTTTGTACTTGTTGCATCAATGTTTTTACAGGATAACCATGTTCAATAACAACAGCCATATCTACAATGAGACCATTTTGGCCTTTGTCGCCTTTTTTGAAAGAAATCACACTAGATTCATCAACACCAGCTACTTTTTTAAGGCCATTACGGATTAGTTTGATAATTACATCAT
>NZ_CAKPTN010000237.1 GCF_934190855.1 uncultured Veillonella sp.
GAATTCATCGTCGCTGATGCAGCCGTAGAAATGCCAAAACTCTACAAAGCTGGCGTACGTCCAGACGTAATCGTATTCGATCCAATCCGTGCAGGCTGTAAAGAAGAAGTACTAACCTCTGCAGCTGGCATGGAACCAAAACGCATTGTTTACGTATCCTGTAACCCAGCCACCATGGCGCGAGACATTGAAATCCTCACACACTACGGCTATGAACTAAAAGAAGTCCAACCTGTAGACATGTTCCCAATGACCGCTCACGTTGAGGCAGTGGCTTTGCTCACTAGAAGCGAAGCGACGCAGTGAGCATTAGCACTGCCCATGGCAGGGATGTCCAAGAATTCGAGCGAAGTGAAGAATGATTGGAAACAGCCTACGGCTGAGGCAGTGGCTTTGCTCACTAGAAGCGAAGTATCACTTTAATATTTTGTCTTATAAGTTTATGGAGTGATCTATATATGGTATGGCTGAATCCCAGGGATTATAAAAACCAAGAGTATATGGAGCTAAGACTTAATTCACCATTATATGAGAATATACGCTTAGACTTTAATCCACTCAAAATTTCTGATGTATCTGGTCATGAATCAAGTTGGAAAGACTGGCATTGTTATAGAAATCCATTACGGGTTTATAGTCCAGATTTTGATATCTTAGTTTCTTATTTTAATAAAGTATATCCTATTATAGATGCATCAGATAATACTGAAAGAGATAGCTTTGATGTATGCTTTGATAATTGGATTAAGAAAGATTACTGGATTAAAATAATTCATAATATTGAAGTTGATCTTATAAACTCTAGTAAAGATGAGCAAGAGTTTTTAAACACATTTATTACTTGGATAAAGGAAGCACTTCAAGATACATCTGTTATAGTTGTTGAGGGAAATCTTTAAAAATCAAAACAGTATTTTAATAACATAATCTATAAAGATAAGTTAAGATATAAATTAATTGATTTTAGCCCTTCGCTTTTGCGAAGGGCTTTTACAATATAATCATATATAAATATAATATAATTAGTATAAGTAGTTAAATTGTATTGAATGAGGTATGTGGTGTGGGACTAATTTTAGATATTGATAAAATAATGTACCAATTGAGTAGGTGGAGACCAATATTTCATTCGGAAGCAGATTTTCAGTTTAGCTTAGCCTGGATGATTAAAGAACAATATCCAAATTGTGATATTAGATTAGAGTTTGTACCTGAATTTAATCCTAATTTACATCTCGATATTCTTGTTATATTAGATGGTAAATGGATTCCTATTCAGGTTGTAAACGAATATGTCCATTTTCTTTATAAAAACGTTTTACTGTAGCTTCGTCATCAATACGTGCTACAACAACATCACCATTATTAGCCGTATTTTGATGGCGTACGATGAGCATATCACCTTCATACATACCAATATTCATCATGGATTCGCCTTGAACGCGTAGTAAGAAGCAGTCAGAATCACCAGTTAATTGAACAGGTAATGTAAGAGTAGATTCTAAATTTTCTACCGCAGTA